>CAIJOU010000111.1 GCA_903822375.1 Candidatus Hydrogenedentota bacterium | reverse complement strand
GGTGCACCACGTCGCCCACCGGGTCGGGCAGGGCGGCCACCACCTCAAGGCCCTCGGCCATGGCGTCAATGCGCTTGTCGTTGAGTTCCAGGCGGTCAAGCATGGCGGCCGTAAGGCCCTTTTCACGTCCGGCGGCAAGGTCTTTCGCGTTTTCAGCCTTGATGAAGGCGCGGGCATCGCGCAGGCGCACGGCGATTTCGCGCAGTGCGGCGTCTTTCACGGCACGCGAAAGGGAACGCAGCCCGTTGGAAGCAGTGCGCGCACGCCGCCCGATTTGTTCCAGTTCTTCATTCAGCGTCATGTTCGATTCTCCGGTGTCTCACATCACACACAGTCTATCCCATAAACCCCACGCGCGCCCGCGGGTCACAGCACGACCAGGTTGTCGCGGTGGACCACCTCGTCGAAATCCTTGTGCCCCAGGATGGTTGCGATTTCGGCGCTTTTGTGGTGCATGATGCGGCGTATTTCTTCGCTGCCATAGTTGACCAGCCCGCGGGCAATCAGTTCACCCGCGCTGTCCATGATCCGCACCGCGGCCCCGGACTCGAACTGGCCCTCGACGGCGGTCACGCCGGCGGGCAGGAGACTCTTTCCGCAGTTGAGCAGGGCGGAGCGCGCGCCGTCATCGATGCGAATCATACCCCGGGCCGAGCGGCCAAAGGCGATCCAGCGCTTGCGGTGCGACAGCGCCGCATGGGCGGGAAGAAACTGCGTGCAGGGGATTTCCCCGCCGAGCACGCCGTGGATGACGCCCTCGCGGAAACCGTTGGCGATGACACAGCGCACGCCGGCGGCGGTGGCGATACGCGCGGCGGAAAGTTTAGTGCGCATGCCGCCGGTGGAGGCGATGCTGCCCGCGCCGCCCGCCACGGCCTCAAGGTCGTGGGTAATCTCCGCGACCTCGGTTATGAGCAGTGCATTCTTGTCGCCGTCCGGATTCCGGTCGTACAGGCCGTCCACGTCGGTCAGGATGATGAGCAGGTCGGCGTTGATCTTGGCGGCGATTTTGGCGGCCAGGGTGTCATTGTCGCCGAAGCGCAGCTCCTCGGTGGCGGTCGAGTCGTTTTCGTTGATCACGGGGATCACGTTCTTCATTTTGAACAGCGTGGTCAGCGTGTTGCGCGCATTGAGGTAGTTGCGTCGTTCATCGAGGTCCGCCTGGGTGAGCAGCACCTGCGCGGTGGTCAGCCCGGGACTATGCGCATTCACCAGCATCTCGTAGTAGTGCATGAGCCGGGACTGGCCCACGGCGGCGACGGCCTGCTTCTCGGGGAGCAGTGTCGGACGGTGGTCGAGGCCGAGCGCTTTCATGCCGAAGCCGACGGCGCCCGAACTGACCACAAGCACGTCGATGCCGTGGTCCGTCTTGATGTCGCACAGTTCGCGGACAACGGTCTCCATCACGCGCCCCTCAAGGGCGCGCTTGCCGCTCAGCAGGTTCGTGCCGATCTTGACGACCAGCCGTTTCAGCCGGGTCGGAGGTATCTTCATCGGATCATCTGCACTTTCCCGCGCGGGCCGACCCCTCAGTCCGGCTGGTAATCCAGGTCCACCCCGCCGATGCGGATGGTTTGGCCGGGCTGGGCACCCATGCGTTTAAGGGCCTTGAACACGCCCATCTTCTTGAGACGGAGCTGCAGGTGTTCGATACCCTGTTCGTTTTCGAAATCGGTCATCTGCACCGCCTGGATCGGCCGGCGTCCCTCGACCTCAAACCCTTCGGGAATGCGGATGATCTGGAACGGCGCCTCATAAGTATATTCACGGTCGGGCTCCGGCGCATCCTTGGCGCTTTCCGCGTCGTCCACAATCCTTTGCCGGGCCTTTTCCACCTCGCCCCAAAGGGATTCCAGCAGGAGGTCGAGCCCCTCGTGGGTGGCGGCGGAAATCATCCAGGCCGGCTGCAGCGCGACGGCCAGTTCGGCGAAACGCTCGCGGTTCTCGGTGATGTCGGCCTTGTTGAAGGCGTAGAGCCGGGGGCGGTTGCGGAACTCGGGACTATAGCGCTCCAGTTCGCTTTCCAGCACGGCGCGGGTGGCCACGGGGTCCTCGTCACCCAGGTCAATGAGAAAGAGCAGCACCTGGGTGCGCTCGATGTGGCGCAAAAAGTCGTGACCCAGTCCCTTGCCCTCGGCGGCGCCCTCAATGATCCCCGGAATGTCGGCCACGGTAAAGAGGCGGTGGCCCGAAAGGCCGACGACACCCAGATTGGGCGACAGCGTGGTGAAGGGATAGTCGGCAATCTTGGGCCGGGCCGCCGTGATGGCCGCGAGCAGGGTCGATTTGCCGGCATTGGGCAGGCCGACGAGCCCCACCTCGGCAATGACCTTCAACTCGAGCAGGTATTCCTTTTCATCACCGGGCTCGCCCTTTTCCGCGAACTTGGGGGCGCGGTTGTGGGCGGTGGCGAAACGGGCGTTGCCCCGGCCCCCCTTGCCGCCGCGTGCGGCCAAATGCCGCTGACCGTTCTCGACAAGGTCAGCCAGTACCTCTCCGGTTTCGAAATCGCGGACCACGGTCCCGCAGGGCACCTCGATCAGCATCTCTCCGCCGCACTTGCCGTGGCAGTCGCTGCCCTTGCCATGGGTGCCGCGGTTGCCCACCCAGTGGGCATGGTAGGACAGGTCCAGCAGGGTGGCGAGCTTCTTGGTGGCGACGAAATAAATGTCGCCGCCGTTGCCGCCGTCACCGCCGCAGGGACCGCCATTGGGTATGAAGGCTTCACGGCGGAACGCACAACAGCCGTTGCCGCCGTTTCCACCATTCACTTTGATTCTTGCGTGATCTATAAACATTTTCGATTGCCGTATGGACAGTATGGACAATAGGGACAATAGGAACGGGGCCTTGCCCGGAAACACGGTTGTCTCAGCCCCCCCCTGGAGGGGAGGTGCCGCGAAGCGGCGGGGTATGCCCCCGAGTGGCTTCGCGGGAACCATGCAAGGGCAATCCCGCAGTAAATGCAAACACCCCCAAACAAGTTGAGGGTGTCAAAAAAGCCTGGGATTCCGCCGAAGCGGTAAAATTCAACTTACTCGGCAGCGGCCGCAGCCACAACGGGGACGATGTCCACGCAGTGCCGCCCCTGCTTGAAGTACCGGAACTGCACGATGCCGTCGACGAGCGCGAACAGGGTATGGTCCCTGCCCATGCCGCAATTGACGCCGGGGTGCACTTTGGAGCCGCGCTGCCGGATGATGATGTTGCCCGCGAGGACCTTCTGGCCGCCGTAGCGCTTGACACCGAGCCGCTGTGCATTACTGTCGCGACCGTTGCGCGAGCTTCCGCCTGCTTTCTTGTGAGCCATGTCGAATCTCCCTTATGCCTTGATCTCGCGGATCTCGAGTTCCGTGAAAAGCTGCCGATGACCCTGGGTCCGCTCGTAGCCTTTGCGCTTCTTGTACTTGTAGACGCGGATTTTCTTGTTCAGGCCATGGGCCTTCACTTCCGCGACCACCTTGCTGTCGGTCAGCGCCTGGGGGTCGACCACGATGTCCGCGCCGCCCTTGGCAATGAGCTGCACCTGGTCCAGCTCCACGATTTCACCCACAGGGCTGTCGAGCTTTTCCACGCGGATAAGGTCGCCCTGGGCCACGCGGTACTGCTTTCCGCCTGTTGTCACCACTGCGTACATGTTTCCATCTCCGTCATTTTTTATCGCGCCAAGCCGGGCCCAATGTCCCGCCTTACCGCGTCTTCAAGTCTAATCAGCCGACTGGTTCTGCGTCATTCCCGCATCGAACCGCACCGCAGCCGCCCGCAACTCGGCAATGGCCGAGAGGGAGGCCAGATAACTCGACTTCGGATTCTTCGGGGACGGCCGGTTGTTGGTCATCGCCCGCAACTCACCGAAGGGCCCGATGGCCACAATCTCGTGCGAATTGGTCGTGGCCGCCGGGTCGGCAACCACACGCACCTTGGTCCGCTCCGCTCCGATGCCCGCGAGGCTCAGCGCCGCCGCAACGTTGACGTTGGCCGGGAAGGCCTTCACCGCGTCGAGCGCGGAACCGTCAAACACCACGAAAGGCTCGGTCAGCCCGTCCAGAACGATGCCGTTGTTCACCAGATAGGGCGCACCCTTGAGTCCCGCCGGGGGTTTGCGCGTCGTGAGCGTCACCGAGTCCAGCCCGGCCTGCATGGCCGAACGGATGCCGTCCAACCCGCAAATCGCGCCGGACGGCTGGCAAATCAGAATGTTGCCCTGCCGCGCCGTGTCAAAAAGGCCCGGGTTGAGCATCAGTCCGCCGAGGCTCATGATGAGGCAGTCCACCCCATGCTTCGCCGCGGTACGCACCACGTCGGGAACCGCCGCCGCCACGGCGGCTTCAACGAGGAAGTCGCACGCGGCCGCCGTTTCATCGAGCGTGCCAATCACTGCATTCAACTTGTATTGCTGCCGGAGCCGCTCCGCCTTTTCGGCGTCGACGTCGGTCAGCGCGGCAACTTCCGCCTGAATCCTGCCGTCGGCCATGGCCTCGCACAGATCGGATGCAATATTGCCGCATCCGACAAGCCCAACTTTCATCGCGGCCATGCGGCCCTCCGGCAAACGCATCCGCAAAACATGCCGCGAACGCGCATAATAACGGCGTTTTCTTCATCATCAGGGAAAAAATCGCCGACTTGGTCCCAGACAGAGTGCACCGACACCGGTACACAAAGCGGGCGAAGTCTAACATACGCAACCCGAGGGAGTCAATCTATTTATGACGGGAATTCACAGCGCGAACAGGCCGGCAGCGTCAATCTGGAACTCGGGAAATCGGGAAAACCGTTTCGGCATGCATAGGCGGGATTGGGCGGCGGGGGCTGCCCGCACTCTTGGCGCTTTGTAAGTATTGTGCCGTTGCGCTCCCCTATTCTGCCCAATTCCGGAGTTCCTGTTTTCCAGATGCTCACTCTGTTTTCTCCCGCGCGTTGCGGGGTCCGACAGGGGAACGCTATACTCTGGTTCTGTCAGGTTGTTTCTTTCCACAGAAAGGATACGGTTTCATCATGCTGGGTGGTCTCGGTGACATAGCGAAAATGGGCGCTTTGCTGAAGCAGGCGATGGAGATGAAGGGTCGCATCGAAGAGGCGCGGGCTGAACTGGCGAAGATGGAAATCGAGGTCAGCGTCGGGCCGGACCCGGTCACGGTGCGGATGAACGGCGGCATGGAGGTGCTTTCACTGAAGATCAGCCCCGAACTGTTCGCCATGGGTCCGGAGATGGTGGAGTCGATGACGCAGGCGGCAATGAACAAGGCGGTGCAGACAGTGCAGGCACGAATTGCGGAGAAACTGGGTCCCATGGCCGGCGAGATGAATATTCCGGGGCTCACGTAACCGTGCGGGCGGTCTTTTTCGGCACGCCCGAACTGGCTGTGCCCAGTCTGGCCCGTGCCGCGGAGCGGCATAAGATTGTGGCCGTCGTCTGCCAGCCCGACAAGCCGCAGGGTCGCAGCGGAACCCCCACGCCGCCGCCCGTCAAGGTGTGGGCCCTGGAGCACGGCGTCCCCGTCCTCCAACCGACCAAGCTCAATGACGGCACTTTCGAGGCATGGTTCCGCGAACAGCGGCCCGATGTGGGCCTCATGGCGGCCTATGGCCGACTGCTGAAACAGCCGATTTTGGACGTACCCGCCCTGGGCTGGCTCAATGTGCACCCCAGCCTGCTGCCGCGCTGGCGCGGCCCCTCCCCCATCCAGACCGCGATTCTCGCAGGCGACGCGGAAACGGGGGTCACCATCATGCGTGTCATCCTGGCGATGGACGCGGGCGATATCGTGCTCCAGGAGAAAACACCCATCGGTCCCGACGAAACCGCGCAGGAACTGTCGAACCGGCTGGCGGTGATGGGCGCGGAACTGCTGGTGGAGGCGATGGACCTGGTGGCCCAAGGCAAAGCCCCCGGCGCGCCGCAGGACCCGGACAAGGCTGTCTTCTGCTCCCTCTTCAGCAAAGAAGACGGGCGCATCCGCTGGGACGGCCCGGCGGGACGCATCCACAACCGGGTGCGCGCATCGATTCCCTGGCCGGTGGCACAATGCCTGTACGGCGGCGAGGTGTGCCGGATTCTGAAAACCGAACCGGTGGACATCCCGTCCGATGCGCCGCCCGGCACGGTGACGCAAGTGCTCAAGGACCGGGTGCTGGTGGCGACGGGCGGGGGACAACTTGCAATTTTACGCTTTCAGGCGCCCGGCAAGAAGGCGATGGACATGTCAGCGTTCCTGCTGGGACGCCGCATCGAGCCGGGCGAACGCTTTGAGGAAATACACTGATGCCAGTCGATCCGGTGCGTGACGCGGCGGTCGATGTGCTGCTGCGTGTGTTTGAGCGGGGCGTCCATCTGGAGGAGTCGCTGGACAAGACCATCCGCCGCAAGGGCCCGCTGTTGAGTCCGCGGGGCCGCCGGTTCATGTCGCAAATCTGCTATGGGACCGTGCGCAACCGATTGCTCTGCGACCATGTGTTGAGCGGGCTGTGCGACCAACCGCTGGACGAACTTCCCCCCGCCATTCTGACCGTCCTGCGCATGGCTGTATTCCAGTCCCTCTTCTGCAACCAGGTGACCCGTCCGGCCATGGTGCACACGGCGGTGGATCTTTCCCAGAAACGGGGCCATGCGGGATTGGCGCGGATGACCAACGCCATCCTGCGCAAGGCGCCGGAAAGCCTGGAAGACATTGCCTTTCCCGACCCGGCGGCGGACATGGTGGCCTATTTGCGCCTGCGCTATTCACTGCCCCGGTGGATGGCGCGGGAATGGGTGGACCGCTTCGGTGCGGAGGGCGCGGAGCAGTTCTGCGCGCGGGTGAACACCCAGGCGCCGATGAGCCTGCGGGTGAACACGCTGAAGTCGACCCCTGAGGAACTGGCACGACATCTGGAGAAATCGGGCATCATGACGGCCCACGCCACGCCGATTCCCGAGGAACTGACGGTGGTGGACGGGGGCAACCCCATCGACACGCGCTGGTTTGAGCAGGGCCATTTCCTGGTGCAGGACCCCGCTTCAATGCTTCCGCCGCACCTGCTGGAACCGCAACCGGGGGAACGGGTATTAGACCTGTGCGCCGCACCGGGCGGCAAAACCACGCATATTGCGCAGTTGACCGGCGGCGGGGCGCGGCTGACCGCGATGGACTCGGTGCGCAGGCGGCTTTGGATGGTCCGGGACAACTTTGCACGGCTCGATTTTGACGAATGTGCGATTGTGTGCGGCGACGGCATCGCGCCGCCTTTTGCGGCGGGCCAGTTTGACCGTGTTTTGGTCGATGCGCCCTGTTCCGGACTGGGCACGCTGCGCCGTCATCCTGACTTGAAATGGCGCGTGACGCCGGAAACGGTGGCGCGGCTGGCCGAAACCCAGCAATCTCTGTTGCGCAGGGGGCTGGAACTTTGCAAGAATGGTGGACTTGTCGTCTATTCCGTTTGCACCTTCACCCGGCAGGAAACCGTTGAAACGGTGAACGCCGTGCTGTCGGAAGGCCTTTGCGAACCCGAAGACGGCCCGGAGTTGCTCGCACCGTGGAAAACAGCCCAGGGACAATACCAGACCGACCCGCTCGACGGAGCCTTGGACGCATTCTTCTTGATGCGCTTTCGGAAGCGGTCCTAGGCATTTTCTTTTTTGTGCTGCGCTTCATTGCCTGGAGCATCCAATGGTCCGTGGCGCTGGCCGTGTTTGTGCTCGTCATGGCGGGCGCCGGCTACTATGTGTTCATGTATGCCATCGAGGGCGGCCAGCATGTCGCGGTGCCCGGCATCATTGAGATGTCCGTAACCGACGCGTCGGCGTTGTTGGGCGAGCGGGGCTTGGAGATGGGCCGCCAGACGCCGGTTCCCCACCCCACCATACCGAAGTATTACGTGATCAGCCAGCGCCCCCCGGCGGGCAAGGTGGTGCGCACCGGCCGCCGTGTCGACACGGTAGTCAGCATGGGCCAGGATTTTCTGAAAGCCCCCGACGTGCGCAACATGACGCTGGAGGACGCGCGCCGCGCGGTGACGCAGGCGCGATTCCGCTTGGGCAGCCTCGCGCGGATTCCCTCGAAGGCGGCGCGCGACACCGTGCTGGCCCAGGACCCGCCGCCGGGCGGCGAGTTGTCCAGTCAGGGAGACATCCATCTGCTCCTGAGCGCGGGCACCCAGCGCGCCAGTGACCTCATGCCGGACCTGCGCGGCATGAAGATTACTGAAATCGCGGCCGTCATGACGCCCTACGGTGTGACGCTGGTGGCCAATGAGACGGACATTCCCGATGCGCCGCTCGATGTGGTGCTCGGGCAAAACCCGCTGCCGGACACGCTGATCTACCCGAACCAGGTCGTCTCCTACGACTACAAGCCGTCGCGGCAGACGGAGGCGCCCACCCAGCGCTTCCAGGCGGAGGTGCGGCATCAGATGCCTTATGACTGGTTCGGGCGCGACGTGCGGGTGGATGTGGTGGACCGGTCGGGCGCGCGGCAGACGGTCTGGCGAAAGCAACCCTCCTTCGACGATGAATCACGAAGCACCTACGTTACAGGCACGGCCATCCGCCTGCCGGTCACGTATATCGACGAGGCGGTGGTCGAGATCAATGTGGACAACAAGGTGGAGGCGTCATACCGCCTGAAGGGCGGCGGCGC
>CAIJOU010000110.1 GCA_903822375.1 Candidatus Hydrogenedentota bacterium | reverse complement strand
CCCGAATAATTGGGTCCGAGGAGATCAGCGCCTTGCGGGCGTGCTGGTCGCCCTGGCGCACTTCAAGCGCCAGGTCTAACTTCTCGCGCTTGGGATTGTCCACGACGGCGGAGAATTCATTGCGTCCCACATAGGCGCGCCCGATGTCCAGCGAGGCGATACTCGGTCTATCCGACGCCTTCGGCGCCGCCGCCATGGCCGTATTGCGGCAATCGAAACGGTACATCGGCCAGAGCGCCGCCCCCGATACCGCACCGGGCCAGCGGAACGCGGCCAGCGTGCCCGTCACCACCGGGCAGATCACCGTCAATGCGCCGTCGCCCTTGAGGTCGGCCACGTTTGCGGTGGCGTTGGATGGACCGCCCAAATCCACGCGGTCTTTCAGTTCGCCCTTGGCGTTGAAGACGTGAATCTTGCCGCTGTAGCCTGCGACGATGATTTCGGGGCTGCCATCCCCGTCCAAATCGGCAATGGAGGGTGAACGACGCGTGCGCGCCTCGACATCTGCCGTCCAAAGAGTGTCCCCTTTGGCGTTGAACACCGTCAATTGGCCTTTGAGGTCGGCCACCACAAGCTCCGGGCTGCCGTCGCCGTCGAGGTCCGCCACAGAAATGCCGCTGTCGATTTCGCCCTTGGTCTGGCCGCACCAGCGGGTCTGGCCGTCCGCACCCACGACGCAAATCCCGTCGCGGATGCCCGTTACAGCTTCGGGTTTTCCGTCACCGTCGATGTCGGCCAGCACGGGCGCGCCCACGGCTTCCGCCTCGGCACCCACCCGCCAGCGCTCCACACCCTTTGCGTCCAGACAGACCAACGGTGTCTTTACCGCGCCAAAGAGGATTTCAGGCGTGCCGTCCCCGTCCATGTCGCCCACGGCGGGGGCCGATTTGACGCCGCGTTCATATTTGACCGACCAGATCAGCGACCCCTCGCCGTTCAGTGCCACCACCTGCCCGCGCACGTCGCCGGCGATCAGGTCCAGTTTGCCGTCGCCGTCCAGGTCAACGGCGGGCACGGCGGCGCTGCCCCATTGCACGCCGCCCGACATCGCATAGTCCCACAGCGGCACGCCGGTGTGGCCGTTCAGACAGTAGATGTGCCCCGTGTTTGTGAGCACCACCACTTCCGGTCCCGGCGATGGCATGAGTTCCGCAATCGTGGGCGGGGCACTGATCACATCCGCCTGATGCCAGCGCCACAGTTCCCTGCCGTCCGCATCCAGCGCGATGACCGCGCCCTGGATGGTCGGGGTGACAATTTCCATTTTGCCGTCATTGTTCAGGTCGGCAATGCCCACCGACGCGTCGAACTGCTCCCCCGCAGGCTGGAAGGTCCAGACCGGTTCCAAACCGGCAAAGGCGGCGGAGCAGAGCAGGGTGACAAGCGAAACTAGGCGGGGAAGTGTGCAGCGCAACATCAGAAAGACCTCCAGTGTGGTCCTTCAGAATAATCCCACCGGGCTGAGTCAGTCCAGCAATACGACGAGGTTCTCGGCGGGGATGGGGAACCGGACTTTCGCCTTGTCTGTAATTCGAGGACAACTTTGGGTGAGAGGATGCCGGCGCAGGAGCCAAACCAGTGCGTATCGGCCGCTATCTCCGCTTCTTTGTCAGGTGCATGATCAGGAATATGGCGAGAATAGTGAGCAGAAACACGGTAGTGCCCGCAACCAACAGGCCCATTGCGACCTGTTGCCGCGTGATACCGGCGACGGCGGCTGGCAGGACCGGGATGGGTCTGAACGATCGTTCGTCGGTATTTCCGGACGGCTGGCCGTCCACCGCGAAGAAATCGGGCATCGGACCATCGGACAACGCCCAACGCTTCGCCCTTCTGAAGTTTGCCTCTTTGTTGTCCCAGGCATCGTAGTAGGGATTGTCACCAATGCGCCCGAATAGTTCACGCGCCTTTTCCTTGTCGCCGAACACACACGCCAGCAGGCAATACCGGTTCAGATAGAAGTTGGTCTGGGGGAACTCAGTGAGTATTTGCTCGAACCCGGCCTTCACAAGATTCCAATCGGCCGAATCTCCATAAACTGCGCCGGGGCAAAACTGGCTGTCGGCGACATAGGCGTACATTTTTTCGCCCATGTTTTCTTTGGTCTGCTCATGGACCGTCAGGAAGAACTGCTTGATCTCCTCCCTGCTGCCGCCCCATCGCGGCAAAAGAGTCATGCACATCGCGGTATAAAGCGTCAGACAGGACGGATCGATCTCCATTCCCTTGTTGAGGAGCGTTCTCATATACGTCTTGGAGGAACCCCTGCCGAGTGCAACAGTGATCCACGTCGCATACAGATAGGGGTCCTTGTCGGGCTTGGATTCCGCCTCGCCGCACCACTTCTCCGCCAGGTCAAGATGTTCCCGAAATCCCTTCCATCCTTCCGGGGTCACTTCGGAGGCCCAACCGCTGCCGCGGTCCTCCCAGGCGTAGTCCCGTTGCGTAATGGCCAACGCAATTCGGGGAGTGCAACTGTCGGGATAGGCCGCGGCCCATTTCTCCAGCGCGAGCCGAAAATCGGGGCGCTTGTGCAAGCTGAACGAGCTGTTTCCGTGTTCCAGACCGTCGTAGAAATAGTAAAGCTGCCAGCTACCATCAGGGTAACGGCTTTGGTACTTGCGCAAGCGCGCGGCCATGCGCTCTAGGTATGCCAGTTCGCCACGCTTAAACGCAGTGCCAATTTCATTCACCCGCACCTGGTACTGGTATTTCGCGGAACATCCAGGCACCACCATGCTGTCGCCTTTGACGTTTTCCACAGTCGTGTTCTCGCCGACGTCCGCGTGCGACTCCTCATCGGACACCAAGATGCCGCAATATCCATTGCCCCTGCACGTGTTGCCCTGCACCACGGCCTTTGCACCAAGATCGATGAGAATGCCGTTGTTGTCGTTGGTGTCGCAGGTATTGTCCCGCACCTCGGCTGTAGACTCCCAGTACGACACACGGATGCCGGCACCCTTGTTCCTCAGACAATTGTTGCCGCTGACCGTGGCTCTTGCGCCGAAATACACGGCCAACCCGGCTTCCGAGCATTCGGAGCTGGTATTCTTTTCCGCTGTCACAACGGTTCCGACGGAGCAGATCGCAAGACCAACCGTGCTGCCGCTGCAAGTGTTTCCGGACGCGGTTCCCGTGCATCCCATTTCCACCAGTATGCCGGACTCACTGTTGCCGTGGCACGTGTTGTCCGCAAACAGGACATGCGAGTCCAAGAGCGACCGAACACCATTCTTGCGGTTCCGATCGCAGGAGTTTTCACGGACCACGACCTCGCCCGTCCTGCAACTGTTGACGCAGATCCCGTTGTCGGCGTTGTCGCTGCAGCGGTTCTTCTCCACCGTCGCCGTGGCATCGTCATAAACCGTGATGCCGTCACGGCCGTTCTTGACGGCATCGCTGTCCGTCACGATAGCGGTGGTGTTTGTCTCCTTTATAAAGAAGCCCACGGTGACGTTGTTTTCGGCGCGGCAGTGGCGGATGGTGCCGTTCGCACCCTGCTTCACGATGACGCCAAACCCGCTGCTGTTTCGGAAAGTGCAATCGGCCATTTCCGCACGGCCGCCAAAGACGCTGAGAAGGCTTGGAAAGTCGGTCCGTTCCCCGGGTTGCAACGGGCCGGTGTATTCGAGGGTCACGCCTGAAATGCGGAAGCCATCCACACCGTCCACCTTCACCAGTTCCCCTGTGGCGTCGGCGGTTTGGATGAATGTTGACCCGGCGGCCTCGCCCTGTATTCGCAACGGTTTGTTTATCAGCAGTTGCGCGGTCTGCGGATACTTTCCCGGCGCGAGGGAAATGGTGTCACCCGGCGCGGCGGCCTCGACGGCCGCGGCAATCGTGGCAAAATCCGCAGGCACGTGAAGCACCCTGGGTTCAGCCATGCCATGAAGTGACAGGAGCAGCGGCAGGGCGAACAGCGTGATGCGAAGCATGGGATTCCCTTTCCATTAAAGCCCGAGCTTGAAACAGTCTAAGGAGAACCGCGCCACGGATGCAAAAGCATGCAGGCCCTCATTCGGGCAGGCGCTTGCGCCAGTAGAAGTAGAAGGGCAGTCCGGCGAGGATGAGGGCGAGACCGATGCCGGCATCGCGCGGACGTTCGATAATGGTGACGACCACGAGCATGAGGCAGAAGAGCACAAAGACTGCCGGCAGGACCGGGTATCCGGTGACACGGTAGGGGCGGGGGGTGTCCTTCATGGTGCGGCGCAGCACGAACACGCCGAAGGCGCCGGCGCCATAGAAGAGGAATCCGGCAAAAATGACCATGTCTGTCAACTGGTCGAAGGTGCCGCTTATGAGGAGCACCGAGGTCCAGGTGGCCTGGATGATCAGCGAGGTCGAGGGCGTGTGGTGTTTGGGGTGACATGTCGCCGCGGACTTGAAGAACAGACCGTCCTGCGCCATGGCAAAGTACATCCGCGACGGCTGCATCAGCGAGCAGTTGGTCGCGCCGAAGGTGGAAAGCAGAATCAGCGCGGCCACGAAACCGGCCGCACGGCTTCCGTATGCCTTGCGCATCACCTCGACGCCCACAATGCTGTTCTCACTCCCGACAAGCCCGCGCATCTCGTCAATGGACATCACATGGAAGAACGCGACGTTCACGAGCAGGTACACGGCCATCGAGCCGGCCACGCCGATCCCAAGGGCGAGCGGGATATTGCGGTGCGGCCTGCGGATCTCGGCGCCGAGGAAGGGGAGATTCACCCAGCCGTCGTAGGCCCAGAAAGCGCCGAGCATGGCGGCAAACATGGCGCCGAAAAGTCCGAGCGGCGTCGCGTAGTGCGCGTCCGGATTCGCCAGGACAGGGCTCAGGTTTCCGAACGAGCCGCCGCTCCACATCAGCCCCAGGACCGCGACAACAACAATGCCCAGGATCTTCAGCGCCGACGACAGGCTGGCAATCAGGCCCCCGAAGATGACGCCCGCGTAGTTCGCCATGGTGATGAGCCAAACCGTCAGAATCGTGAACAGCTTCACGCCCAGATTGTCGAAGGGGTAGAAAATGCCGAAAACGGACACGGCCTCCCACGACGCGCCAAGCCGCGGGAAAGCGAACAGGGAGTTGGCAGACTGGCCGAACACGTACGCGATGGAGCCGATGGATGCGGTCTGAATCACGATGAAGCCGGTCCAGCCGTACAGGAACGCGAAGGCCCGCCCGTACATCCGTTTGAAATAGGAGTACTGTCCGCCGGAATCGGCGATCATGCCCGCAACTTCGGCGTTGCAGAGCGCGCCGAGCAGCGACATGCCCCCCGCAATCAGCCAGCACGCCAGTACCAACCCCGGCGACTGTACCTCGGCGGCCATGGGCGCGGCCTTCTTGAACACGCCTGAGCCGATTAAATTGCCCATGACAATCATGGTCGCCGTGAACAGGCCAAGGCGTGGGAGCAGCCCACCCGCATAAGTTCCGCCGGTGTGCGTTTTGCCGTTGCTCTGCGATGTTTCGTCCGTGGTCACTGCGCCGTCCTTCTTTTGGAACCGTTCGTCATGGAGCCTTGTCATTTCCTGAATACGCGTGATGTTACGCCCCCATTCCAGCGCATTGCCAGCACAAGCAATCGGGCCGGAACCCAGTTCAGGATTCCGGCCCGGGATGACCAAAGCGCGGTTCAGGCTGTGGTGGTCTATTTCGTCGCCAAGCCCCGGTGTTTGGGCGTTTTCAGGAGGAATGAAACGCAGGCTGCCGCGATGAGCAGCACCATGGAGCCGTAGTAGGCGACCGCAAAGGTGTGGTAGGCGTCGTAGACTTTACCCGCGGCAAAGGCGAGCACAAATCCGCCGCAGCCCCAGGCGGTGAACACGAGGCCGTAATTGACGCCAAAGTTCTTGAGACCGTAGAAGTCTTTGGTGACGCTGGGGAAGATGGCCAGGTTGGCGCCGTAATTCGCGCCGATCAGGGCGGACAGCACGCTGAGCACGTACGGATTGGCGAGGGCGGTGCCGGTGGTCGCGCGCGACAGCAGGAAGATCATAACGGTCTGAACAAGGAACACAATGAGGAGCGTCTGCCTGCGCCCAATCTTGTCGGACAGCATGCCCGAGCCGATGCGTCCCGCGCCGTTGCCGATGGCAAGGGCGGCCACGAGCAGAAAGCCGAGGTCAAGGCTGGCCTGGGTTTTGGCGATGGCGGCCAGTTTGCCGATGACCATGAGCCCGGCGCCGGCGCCGCAGGCGTACATGAACCAGAGCAGGTAGAACTGCGGCGTGGCAAGAACCTCCATCGGCGTGTAGTCGTCGGCGGGGAGGGCGGCCGCGGCACCGGCCGCGGTTTTCGCGTTGGGGTTGTATCCCAGCGGCGGGGCTTTGAGCAGTTGCGACAACAGCGTCACGACGATCAGGAAGGCGATGCCGAGGATCAGCATGGTTTTACTGACGCCGTAATTCTTGGGATCGGCGAGGTACTGGGTCAACGGCGCAATGTACACCGAGGCGAGACCGAAGCCGCTCACAACAAGGCCCGCTATCAGGCCGACCTTCTCCTTCGGGAACCACTTGACCGCGGGCGGCGTGGCGGATGCGTAACCGAAGCCGATGCCGGTGCCGGCCAGAACGCCGAAACCAAGAATGAACATGAGCAGGCCGGTTGAGCTGCTGGCGATGATCATGCCGATGCCCACCAGCACGCCGCCGATGCTGGCCACGACGCGCGGGCCGATCTTGTCCTGAAGCCGGCCGGCCGGCACCATCATGAGCGAAAACACCAGGCACGCCACGGCGTAGGGCAGCGATTTCTGCGCCTCGGTCCACCCCCAGTCGGCGGGAATGGCCTTGCTGATGACGCTCCATGAATAGAGAATACCGAGGGCAAGGTTGATGCCGATGGCCGCCATGGTCACCGTCCAACCGTGATTCTTTACTGTGTCGGGGCTGTTCATATCATCGTCTCCTTTGGGTCATCCTGCTCGAAAAGGTGGGACAGGCGTCCTCGCCTGTCGCTCAGTGGTGTTGGACAATTGCTGACAGCCGAGGACGGCCGTCCCACATGGCTGAACAGAAAAGCCGTGCGCACCGACGGCAAGTGATGTGGTGCGCACGGCCATGCATGTCTCTGAGGGATCCTTTCTTACTTCTTCACAAGCCTGTCGTGTTCGGCAACCAGCGCATCGACCACGTGCGGGTCGGCCAGCGTGGTGGTGTCGCCGATTTCGCCGGTGGCGTTTTCGGCGATCTTGCGCAGGATGCGGCGCATGATCTTGCCGGAGCGGGTCTTCGGCAGCGCCGGGGCAAACTGAATCACGTCGGGCGCGGCGATCGGGCCGATCTCCTTGCGCACGTGCATGATCAGTTCCTTGCGAAGCTCCTCGCTCTCCTCGATGCCGTGGACAAGGGTCACATAGGCGTAGAGCGCCTGGCCCTTGATCTCGTGCGGCATCGGGGCCACGGCGGCCTCGGCCACCTTCGGATGGCTGACCAGCGCGCTTTCCACTTCGGCCGTGCCGATACGGTGGCCCGACACGTTCACGACGTCGTCGATGCGGCCCATGAGCCAGTAGTCGCCGTCCTCGTCGATGCGGCAGCCGTCGCCGGTGAAATACATGTTCTTGTACATGGTGAAGTAGGTGTCGACGAAGCGTTCATGGTCGCCCCACATGGTGCGCATCATGCCGGGCCAGGGCTTGCGGATGCACAGCTTGCCGCCCTCGTTGACGCCCACCTGGGCGGTGTCGTCGCGCAGGATGACGGGGTCGACTCCGAAGAACGGACGGCTCGCGCTGCCCGGCTTGGTGGTCATGGCGCCCGGCAGCGGCGTGATCATGAAGCCGCCGGTTTCCGTCTGCCACCAGGTGTCCATGATGGGGCAGCGGCCCTTGCCGACCACGTTGAAGTACCACATCCACGCTTCGGGGTTGATCGGCTCGCCCACGGAGCCGAGGATGCGCAGCGAACTGAGGTCGTACTTGTTGACCCAGTCGTCGCCCTTCTGGATGAGCGAGCGGATGGCCGTGGGGGCGGTGTAGAACTGGGTGCATTTGAACTTTTCGACCACCTGCCAGAAGCGGCCGGCGTCGGGATAGGTGGGCACGCCCTCGAACATGAGCGAGGTGGCGCCGTTTGCAAGCGGGCCGTAGACGATATAGGAGTGGCCCGTCACCCAGCCGATGTCGGCGGTGCACCAGTAGATGTCGTCTTCCTGGATGTCGAACACGAACTTGTGGGTCAGCGAGGTGTGCAGCAGATAGCCGGCGGTGGTGTGCACCACGCCCTTGGGCTTGCCGGTCGAACCGGAGGTGTAGAGAATGAACAGCGGGTCTTCGGCGTTCATCGACTCGGGCGGGCAGTCCGCAGAGGCCGTTGCCATCAAGTCGTCATAATACAGGTCGCGTCCTTCGACCATGTTGCAGGGGGAGTCGTTGCGCTTGACGACAATGACCTTTTCCACGCTGGCGCAGGCCAGCTTGGACATCGCGTCGTCGGCGATGGCCTTGAGGCTGATGCTCTTGCCCGCGCGCAGCGACACATTCGAGGTTATGATCAGCTTGCAGGAGGCGTCCTCGACGCGCGAGGCGATGGCGTCGGCGCTGAAACCGCCGAACACGATTGAGTGGATGGCGCCGATGCGCGTGCAGGCCAGCATCACGATCGGCAGCTCGAGAATCATCGGCAGGTAGATGCAGACGCGGTCACCGCGCTTGATGCCCAGGCTCTTGAGCACGTTGGCAAACTTGCACACTTCGGCGTGCAGTTCCTTGTAGGTGATCTTGGTGACGTCCTCGTCGGGCTCGCCCTGGAAAATGAGCGCAACCTTGTTTTCCCGCGCCGTGCCCAAGTGGCGGTCCAGACAGTTGACCGACACGTTCAACTCGCCGTCCTTGAACCAGGTGTGGCTGATGGACCGGGCGTCCGTGTTCCAGTTGTACTCCAGCGATTTGGTCGGTGCCTTGGACCAGGTCAGGGTCTTGGCCTGTTCAAGCCAAAAAGCGTCCGGGTCTTCGATCGACTGTTTCCACATGGCCTCGTACTGGGCCATGGACTTGATGTGTGCCTGTGCGGTGATTTCCGGGGGTGGAGGGAAGCTCCGGGTTTCCGTCATTAACGAACTGAATTTCTTGCTCTCTTCGTTCCCCATGGTCGATTCCCTTTCTGGTTGGTCTGGCCCGGCACTGCAATTCATCCCACTGCGGCAAATTTGCCACCGGGCGACTCAGGCGCACACGGCCCGTCTTGAGCCGCAGAATAACTCTCGAAAAACTCGAAGCGGAACTTCGTTTTCCAACACCCCATGCTCCGTATAATCGGCGAATGAGATGCTCCATAGCCCGCATCAAGCATAAACGTACTTACCGTTCGTTAGAACTTTTGGATTATAGGACAATCTTTTAGCATTTTTCAACAAATCAAGGGCGTCTGTTGGCGATAATGACGAGGAGACTGGGAATGCGTGCATAAGATCGATACGGGGTATGCCATGTAAGCCATGTCTGCAAGGTTTCCGATACATACACCATTATGCACAAGCATTTCATAGATTGCGCAGCGGAACAGAATGCCGTTTCCTGCAGGAAAGAGGGGTCCCCATGACATTAGTATAAGCGTGCGGGGAAGACGCTTCTGTCCCGGGGATGTTCACTCATGATAAACTGAGAGGTATCCCTGCCATGCCCATGGTCATTGACGCAGAAGGAACGCTGAAACTGATGCGCACGCTTTACATGAATCTGATGAAACGTCTCCGGCGCACTTCGCCGGGGGCGAATCTGGATGTGGTGCGCCAGGCGGCCCACCTTGCGGAGCGGGCACACCACGGCCAGGTGCGGGCCTCCGGCGAACCCTATGTTACGCACAGTCTGAACGTGGCGCTGATTCTGGCCAATCTGGGGCTGGACCCGGTGACCTGCGCGGCGGGGATACTGCACGACACGCTTGAGGACACGGCCGTCACCCGGGAGGAACTGCGGGCGCAGTTTGGCGACGACATTGCGCGCGTGGTGGACGGCGTGACCAAGATCAACAAGCTGAGCTTCCACGACGACCGAAAGACGCTGGAAACCAAGCAGGCGCAGAATATCAGCAAGATGCTCGTGGCCACGGCGCAGGACCTGCGGGTGATCATGATCAAGTTGGCCGACCGCCTGCACAACATGCGCACCCTGGAATACCTGGTGCCCGCCCAGCGCGAACGAATCTCCCGCGAGACGCTGGACATTTACGCGCCGATGGCGCACCGGCTCGGTATTTCGAGCTGGAAATGGGAACTGGAGGACCACGCGTTTCATCATCTGGAGCCGGAGAGCTACAAGGAAGTGGCCCGGATGGTGGCCATGAAGCGCCGCGAACGCGAAGCCTACCTCACGGATACGGTGGCGCAGATAGAGCGCGGGCTCAAGGAGTCCGAAATAAACGCGCAGGTCATCGGACGTCCCAAGCACCTTTACAGCATTTACGAGAAAATGCAGAATCAGGGCAAGGACTTCGCGCAGGTCTTCGATGTGCTCGGCATCCGCATCATCACCCGGTCCGATTCGGAGTGTTACAACGCTCTGGGCATCGTGCACAGCCTGTGGACCCCCATCCCGGGCAGGCTTAAAGACTACATCGCCATGCCCAAGCTGAACATGTACCAGGCTATCCACACCACGGTCATGCGCGAGAACGGGCGGCCGATGGAGGTGCAGATCCGCTCCGAGGAGATGGACCGGGTCGCGCGCGAGGGGATCGCGGCGCACTGGCGCTACAAGGAAGGCGGCAGGGAGGGCGGCAAGGAAGCCGGCAAAACAGCCGACGACAAGCTCGACAACCAGCTTGCCTGGCTTCGCAAGATGTACGACTGGCTCAAGGATGCGGGCGGCCAGGACGGCATGATGGACACGATGCGGCGCGAGTTCCGGCTCACGTTCATCTACGTGTTCACGCCCAAGGGCCAGGTGAAGGAACTGGCGCAGGGCGCCACGCCGCTCGATTTTGCCTATCTTATCCATTCCCATGTAGGGCACCACTGCATCGGCGCGCGCGTCAACGGCCGCATGGTTACGCTGCGCTACAACCTGCAGACCGGCGACGTGGTGGAAATCCTCACCTCCAAGAACCAGGAGCCCCACCGCGACTGGCTCGACGTCGTGGTGACCGGCCGCGCGCGCACGCGCATCCGGCAGCGGCTGCGTGAAATCGGCGAACTGGCGCCCATCGAGGAGCCCAAGCCGGTCGAGATCAAGCCGCGCGCCCACGTGCCGGGACGCATGCCGACGAAGCATGCCGAGGTGCGCGAGGTGGACGAGGCCACGCGCCAGAAGCTGATCCGCATTGACGGCATCAAGGGCATGGCGGTGCAGTTTGCCAAGTGCTGCAACCCGATGCCGGGCCACCACATCGTCGGCTACGTGACCAAGACGCCCGGCCTGTCGGTGCACCGCGCCGACTGCGCCAGTTTCCAGCGCAGCGCCAAGGACGAGCGGCGGATTCTCCAGGCCGCGTGGGAGGGCGAGGGCTCCTTCACCGCCAAGGTTCGGGTCGTTACGCGGCACCGGCCCAACCTGCTGGCCGACGTGACCAATGTGCTGCGCCCGCTGAACATCGACATCACGAGTGCCTCATTCGAGAAGACGGCGCCGGACCGTTATCACTTCGATTTCTCCTTTGTGACGCCCGACCACCACACCATTGAGGGCGTGGTGGCGGCGGTGCGGACCGTGCCCGGCGTGTTCGAGGCCAGTCAGTTGGACGTGAAAGAACGCCAGAGCACGGTGATGAAGGATGCGGGCTGACGTGGACGGGGAGCAGCGATTTTCGCTGGTGTCCGGATTCTCGCCCGCCGGCGACCAGCCCCAGGCCATCGACGCGCTGACGCGCGGCGTGGAGGAGGGGCTGAAGAACCAGGTGCTGCTCGGCGTCACCGGTTCGGGCAAGACCTTCACCATCGCCAACGTGGTGGCGCGCACGCAGCGCCCGACGCTGGTGCTCGCGCACAACAAAATTCTCGCCGCCCAGCTCTACGGCGAGTTTAAGGATCTCTTTCCCGACAGTGCCGTCGAATATTTCGTCAGCTATTACGATTACTACCAGCCTGAGGCCTACATCGCCAGGACGGACACCTTCATCGAGAAGGACTCGGCGATCAACGACGAAATCGACAAGATGCGCCACGCGGCGACGCGCGCCGTGCTCACGCGGCGCGACTGCCTGATCGTGGCCAGCGTATCGTGCATCTACGGCATAGGCTCGCCTGAAACCTACCAGGAACTGCGGGTCGAGGTAAATGAGGGTGACGCGATGACCCGCGAGCGCCTTGTGTCGGGGCTCATCGCCATGCAGTATGCCCGCAATGACACCGACTTTCACCGGGGCACCTTCCGCGTGCGCGGCGACGTCGTGGATGTCTTTCCCGCCTATGAGGCAGAGCGCGCCGTGCGCGTGGAGTTCTTTGGCGATGTCATTGACGGGGTTTCGGAGATTGACCCGTTGCGCGGCGTCACGCTCAAGCGGCTGCGCCGCGCGGCGATCTTTCCCGGCAGCCACTACGCCACGACACGCTCCTCCATTGACCGGGCGCTGATCACGATTCGCGCGGAACTGGAGGAGCGGCTCCGCGAACTGCGCGGGGCGGGCCGCGAGTTGGAGGCGCAGCGCCTGGAGCAGCGTACCCGGTACGACCTTGAGATGATCGAGGAGACGGGCTACTGCTCGGGCATTGAGAACTACTCGCGCCACCTCGACGGGCGCATGCCCGGCGAGCCGCCGGACACGCTGATCAGTTACTTCCCCAAGGATTACCTGCTTGTCATCGACGAGAGCCACATGTCGATCCCGCAAGTGTCCGCCATGTTCAAGGGCGACCGCTCGCGCAAGGACCAACTCGTGGAATTCGGGTTCCGCCTTCCCTGCGCGCGCGACAACCGGCCGCTCACCTTTGAGGAGTTCGAGGAGCGGACGAACCAGGTCATCTATGTCAGCGCCACGCCCGCCGACTACGAACTCCGCAAGAGCGAGGGCGTCATTGTCGAGCAGGTGGTCCGGCCGACCGGCCTGGTTGATCCGGAGATAGAGGTGCGTCCCGCCGCCAACCAGGTGGACGACCTGCTTGACGAGGTGCGGCAGCGGGCCGCGCGCGGCGAGCGCGTGCTGGTGACGACGCTTACCAAGCGGATGGCGGAAGACCTCACGGATTATTATCGCGATCTGGGCGTGCGCGTGCGCTACATGCATTCCGACGTGGAGACGCTTGAGCGCATCGAACTGATCCGCCAGCTGCGGCAGGGCCAGTATGACGTGCTGGTCGGCATCAACCTCCTTCGCGAGGGACTCGATATCCCCGAGGTGTCGCTGGTGGCCATTCTCGACGCGGACAAGGAAGGCTACCTCCGCTCGCAGACGAGCCTTATCCAGACCTGCGGCCGCGCCGCCCGAAATCTTGGGGGGCGGGTGCTCATGTACGCCGACAAGATGACCGGTTCCATGCGGCGCGCCATAGACGAGATGGACCGTCGCCGCAAGAAACAGGTTGCCTACAACAAGAAGCACAAGATTACCGCCAGGTCCATCCAGAAGGCCATACCCGATCTGCTCCAGAACATCAACGAGCGCGATTACGTCACCGTGCCCATGGCCGCGGAGGACCCCGACCTCTATGTGGCCGCGGAAGACCTAAGCCGTGCCGTGGCCAAGCTGCGCAAGAAGATGCGCGAAGCGGCGGACCGCATGGACTTCGAGACGGCCGCCCAGTACCGCGACCGCATCCTCGCGCTGGAGCGCCGTGTCATTGAGGAGGGGTTGTAGGCCGCGGTGCGGAAAAGAGAAGCATGGAATCATGGAAGGAGTGGGAGAAAGACCGTCCGAGTTTTGGAGAATGGAAACGGTGCGGGCCGCTTTGCTCCGGACCCGTTGCGAAACGTCGTCTGTCCCATACTTCTCATTCCTCCCATCCCTTTCGTCGCGTCAATACAAAAGGCCGCCCGGATTGTGCCGGGCGGCCTTGATACTGAGTTATTGGCGCGGCGACGCTATCGGTGCAGCGCCTTGTTGACCACGGACTGAATGTCGCTGGCGTTCACCTTGCCATCGCCGTTCACGTCGGCGTCCACGGCAGCCTTGGCGGCAGTCGCGGTCCGCAGCACGGCGGCGGTGACCAACTGGACATCCACCGCGTCCACACGGCCGTCCTTGTTCACGTCTTCTTTGAAGAGTTCGGACCCGTCGCCAACGAAGCGGAACCCGCTTGTGATGCGGCCGACGCCGTCCACGGACTCAACGACAACATCAACCAGTCCGGACGGGTGCAGCGGCGTGGTGATCTGCACTTCGGTGTCGCTCATAACCCGCAGGTTCACGCCCTTTACGCCGCCGAAAGTGACCGCCGTGGCGCCGGAGAAACGCTCGCCATGGATGCTGACCTGGTCGCCGCCGACCGTCAGCCCGAAGGCCGGCGTGACGGACGTCAGCACGGGGAATCCCACGATGGTGACCACGGGGGACAACACCATGTCGCCGACGATATAGCTGGCGGTCACCGGCACCACGCCGAACCACCAGCGGTCGCCCGCGCGCGGCACCTCCGCCGGAACGACATCGCGGTCAACCAGTTCGGTAACGACCTGGCCGTTTCGGAACCAGAAGACGGATGTTGCGCCCTCTCCGTAGTAGGCCGGGTCTTCGGCCGCCAGCGGGTGGAAGTACTCGTAGGAGGCGGTCAGCGTGCGCTTGACGGGCACCGCCCGGCTCTGGGCCGGATCTTCAAAGGGCGTGTCGGTCGAAATGGCCAGATTAATCGCAGTGGGCTTCTCAA
This sequence comes from Candidatus Hydrogenedentota bacterium, assembly GCA_903822375.1. GTDB lineage: Bacteria > Hydrogenedentota > Hydrogenedentia > Hydrogenedentales > CAITNO01 > CAITNO01. Next base: position 9,451 of record CAIJOU010000110.1, on the reverse strand, counting down.
TAGTCCGCCCGATGAAGATGCGTATGTCCTGATAGGCCGTCTGGGCGCCCTGCCGCGCAAGGACGCGCAGGTTCCAAACGCCCTTGTCCTGCGGCGTGGTCTGCCAGTACAGGCGGCCCGTGCCGTTCTGCAGGTCGGCAAAGGGCGGTGCCCCCGAATGATCCCATGTGGCGGTGTAGATCGGCACGCCCGTGAGTCCCTGCGGATGATTGGATATGACGTCCAGCGTGATCAGGTCGCCGGCATCCGCCACCACGGGCGCGACCGGTACCAGGGTCAACTTCTGCGGCAGGACGGGGAGCGCCGACAAATCGGACATCGTGAAGGCGCGCTGCAGATTCGGGAATTCAAGCGAGGGTTCGCGCGGAGCGCCCAGCCCGTCCGAGATGCCGACATCGGCGTTGGTCACGCCAAGGCCCTGGTAGGTGAAGCGGATGGTGCCGTTGTAGAACAGCTCGACCTGCACCGTGCTGCGGCCCACGTTGTTAGTCGGCAGGGAATTGGGCCAGGACGGCATGTTTACGAAGGTGAACACCATGCGGTCCGACAGGTAGCGTGCCCACGCCTCGCCGCCCATGTTGGGCGCGAAATCGTTGAAGAGGAATGAAATGCGCGGCACGGCAAAGTGGGATGCCAGCGACGGGAAATTCAGGCTGATCGTGGATGAATCACCGACGGTGACGTCCGGGAGCAGGATCAGGTTCTGGAAGGAGATGTACCCGTTCGCGGCGAGATACAATTCACCGTAGCGCTTGCCAAAGAAGGGGAAGCTGTAGCTGTTCAGCGGAATACGTATTGACCCGTTGTCGGTGAAGGTCAGCGTCATCGCCCCACCCTTCGCGTCGTTGCGCGGAACGGGAAGTGAGTAGACGTTCTTTTGTATCGTTCCCTCGTAGTTCTCGTAGGAGGCGCCCAGTGAATCGCCGGCAATCGGGCCCATGGGCGCGCCGACCGGCGAGAAGGTAATTTGTGAAAACGCCAGGTCGATCGGTCCCAAAGCGCCAAGAAGCTCGTCGGTTCCAAATGCCTGCGTCAGGATATTGGGCGCCTGCACACCGGCAACGGCGCGGGCATAGCACACTTCCGGGAACCCTGCGCTCAGGTCGGCTATAAGCGTGTAGAAGTATTCCACGCCCGGGCTCACGTTCATGTCAAGGTACTTCGTGGCGTTCGTTGCCACCGCCAGTGAGGTCCCGTCGCCTGGGTGCATGGCAAACCTGCCGACGCTGCGGATAAGCAGCAACTGGCTGGCGGCGCCCGCCGGCGGGTTGTCCCAGGTCAGGGCGATGCCGGGGTTGCTGTCCTTGTCCTTGACGGGGACGGCGCGGAAGTTGCGCAGGCCGAGCAGCGCCAGCTCGGGCGGTTCAATCTCCACGGCGCGGCCGCCGGCGGCGATGTTGATGCGCTGGTCAAAGGTGAGACCCAAACCGATGCTGGAGGCCCCCAGTGCAGCGTAGAAATCAAAGAAGTTCGATGAGGACGTCATGAGCGGAATGGCGTTGTAGTACACTTGGGCGACCGTCGGGATGCCCATGCCCGCCACCGTCTGGCCGTTGAACGTGTCGCCGTCGGTCAGCAGATAGGTCAGCTTGTTGATCACGCCGCTGTTGCTGTGCACGCCGCCGTAATCCACCAGCGAATAAGGGCTGCGCAGATAAGGGCTGGTCATCCGGTCCGGGTCACCAAACACGGTGGGGTCCTTCATGTACCGGATTGCAGACGGAGGAATGCCCGAGTTTGCCGGGACATCAGGATTCGCAAAGCTCGAATCTTCGCCAAGATACCAGCGTACCGCCGCGGAATCATTGCCCAGTCCGTCGGTGAGGTCTATGAATTCTCCGCCCCAGTCCGAGAGGGCTTCGTTGAGAGCCCCGGAGAATCCCTCATAAATAAGGTCGACGTCCGTGCCGGTCACGGCGTGGGTCATTTCATGCCCCGTTATGTCGTCGGCTATGAACAGGTCGCCGAAGAGCATCGCGCTGAGGCTCGGAACCCAGGACGCGTTGAGAAAGGGATAATGGGCGTAACCGGTCATCACGGCGCCCGCCGCATCCCAACTGTCGCGGCCGAAATTGCTGTTGTACCAGTCGTAGGTGACGCCAAGATAATCGTATATGTTGTTTACTATGACGTCATCGTCCAGCGGTGCATCGCCCTCTTTGCGCATCAGCGTTGCAAGCGACAAGTCCTCCTGGTAATTCGCATCGTAGATGTTGCGCGACTTGGCGTCGGGGCGCAGGGGGTAATGGAACGCGAAGATGCCGGAATGGGCATTCACAAAGACTGCGACTTCCGGCTGGCGCACATCGACGGGCCGCACTTCAACGCGCCAGACAAGCTGGGGTTCGCCGCTCCGACCGAACACCTCGGGCGCGAAGATCATCAGTTCGGCGTCCGATGCGGTGAATTCGTTTTCCGCGCGTCCCTGCATGGCGGCCTCAAGACGGATGGCCATGGCGGGGGCCAGACCGGCGGCGATGGCCGGGCTGAGCGCGGTCTTGCCCGAGTCCAGCGGAGCGGTGTTCTTGGCAAGGCTGTTCATTATGTTGCGCACGCTGCCGTCGTCATTTACCTGAACGACCATCTCCGCGCCAAGCACGGACAGGCCGTTGTAGGTCTGCGCCATTTGGACAAAGGTGTTGGCCTCGCGGCGCACCGTGCGCTCGCAGAAGTCCGTCTTGGGGCTGAGTATGCCGAACGCACCCGAGTAGTCGTTGACAAAATTGCGGGCGACACCGACGGGCCCGGCCGACTTGTCAGCGGGCTGCCGCGCCGTGAAACGGCCGCTGGGCGGCGCGCCGAGGAAATGGATGAATCCGCCGTTGTCCGTGAGCAGCACGGGCGGCTCCGTGGCACCGGGCGCCTCGAGCGTGCGGAAGACCTTGTTCAGGTCTTCCGGCGCGGCCTGCGGCTGTGCCATCGCGGGCATCACCGCCAACAGCGCCAGCGCAATACACGCCGCCGCCCACCGTGTCCGTCCGTGTCCACCGCCCGCCTGAATCTGCTGCGCGCACATACGCATTCTCCTTTGCCGAAACCGTCCACGCGGTTTCGGATTGCCGGCAACCTGCTGCTCGTGTGACATCCTCCGCCCGCCGCGCATCCAGGGAGGAAACGCGACCGTGCGGCGCAGGATATCTCTTGTCAAACCAGTCTGTCTCGCCGGGTCAACGCCGCGCCATCAGGCGCGTTTGGCCCGGCATCACACATGCCACCCGGTCAGAACTTCCATCCCCGCCGCCATCAGGCAGATAGAGACGGTAATCCCGTCCAGTCCGCATGCTTATGCATCGTATCTGTTATAGACGAGACCCCTTCATAATGTCAAGAGAAAACTTCCAACGGACAGGCGTTAAACAAATAATAATGCGCATACTGCGCGGGAGGTGAATGAGGAGGGGCTACCGGCCATAGCCCAGACTGCGCAACGCAGCGACATCCTCGTTGTCAAGTGCCGTATCGGCGGAGGGGGCGACCTGACGATGCTTCCGGGTCCACGCGGCAATGGCGTCCGAGAGCCCCGCCACTCGCTCCGTTTCGCTGCCCGCGCGGTTGCTCTCCTCTCGTGGGTCGTCAGGCAGGCGGTAGAGTTCGGCGCGGCCGCTGGCGGGGAGGATGAGCTTCCATCCGTCGATGATGACACCCCGGTGGCTGGGCCCGGCACCCGCCAATATACGGCGCAAACCCGGCACCCGCGGCACCGCTCCGCCGTAGGTTTCGACAAAACGCGGCCGGTCTGCGGCGGGAGGATGCCGCAACAAATCGTACCCGCACATGTCCGGCGCGGCGGCGACCCCCGCGAGGCCCAGCAGGGTTGGCGCAATGTCGATACCCTGGGCTGGCGCAGTGGTCCGTCCGGGGGCGATGCCGGGCGCGCGCAGGACAAGCGGCACTTTCAGATTGTCGTGGTAGATGCGCCGACCGTGACCGAGATAGTTGTGCTCGAACAAGCTTTCGCCGTGATCGGCGGTGAAGACAACGGTGATGTTCTGAGGCAGCGCTTCGAGCAGCCGCCCCAATTCATGGTCCATAAAAGCCACTTCAGAGGCATACCGCGCACGCGCCCAGTCGCGTGCGGTGAGCGAGTCCCGTGTCCTGCCCCAAGGATCATAGCGGCGGTGCATTTGGTAGGGGGCGTGGGGGTCGATGTAGTGAATCCAGCCGAAGAAGGGCTTGTCGGCGGGGCAGTCCTGCAAGAGCCGTAACGCGGCGTCTGTGACCTCGTTGGCAGGGCGTTCCGGACTCACCACCCCCCAGCGTCGATGGTGAAAGTTCTGGTCATAGACCGCAAAACCTCGATCGAGCCCGGACAGTTTGGCTTTCAGTGTCCAAGTGCTTTGCACGCAGAAGGTGTGCCACCCGGCGGTGCGCAGCAGTTCTGCAACCGTGGGAATGCCCGGGGCGACAGGGAGTCCGTTGCGTGTAGCGCCGGTCAGTCGCGGCGGAAGGGAGGTCATCATGGCCGCGAACGAGGGCCCTGTCAGGGGCTCGTTGCAGATGCAGTCCTCAAACACCAGCGCGGTGTCCGCAAACCGGTCCAGTGACGGGGACGCGCCGAGACGCGAACCGTAACAGCCCAAATGGTCGGCGCGCAGCGTGTCTATGGTAATCAGAAGGATGTTGGACGGTGCCGGTGCGGCGCAGGCCGTGCCGGCAACGAACACCAATGCCAGCAGTATGCCAAAATGATGCTGAAACGGCGCCCCAGTCAATCGCGCCCGGACATTTGCCATGCGCAGACGGCCGGAGGCGGCTGTCCCGCAGGGCCGATTGGGGCGCATCATGTCACTGCGTCTTCAATATCCGGATGGGTACGGCGGCCTGCAGCGGATTGACGATGTTGTTGCGGTCGCGCACAGACACCGGTTTCCCGTTGGCGTCGAGGGCGGTGATTTCGAGGATATACTGGCCGGGCGGTGACTGGAACGGCACATCGACGGCCATGCTCCACACGCCGTCACCGGCCTTGGCATCGGGCTCCGTGCCCGAATCATTGAGCCGGAAGGTGATGCGCGGGTCCTCGACGACAACGCCTTCCACGCGGCGCACCACGTTGTTGCGGTCTTTCAGATCAACCGTGATCACCGCACTGTCGCCGGGTTTGAGTTCGGGCGGGGTAATCTCCGCCTTGCGGATTTCCGGCTGTCCGGAGAGCGTGTTGCAACCGGCCATGACAGCCAGGCACGCGGCCAAGGCCGCCCATGTCACCATGCGTTTCATCGTGTTTTGCTCCCTCCCGTCCGGCATTGCCGTCGACGGGGGTTTAACCCCGGGGCCAACTCTTTGGAACCCAGCGTTTCAGCCTATCGCACCGGCTGCCAACCTGTCAACCTGCCGAGTCCGTTACGGTCGCGCCTCAACGGCGGGCCGCATCGTCCAATCGCGCCGCAATGTGCTCCTGTGCAAGGGCCTCTTTCGCCAGATCGGGGCTCAATTCCCGCACCTGCGCAAAAGCCGCCACCGCCTCGCGTTCCCGCCCGGAGACCGCGAAAGCGTAAAAGAGCGCCAAATTCAAGTGGGACTGGGCCCGGGACGGCTCCAAATCCACCGCTAGCTTCAATTCCCGCTCGGCCTCGTCGAGCTTGCCAAGTCGGCTTAACGCGGTTCCGAGGGCCTCGTGGAAGTTGGGCGCCGCAGGCCAGATACGCAGACATTTTCTGAACGCCGCCACGGCTGCGCCGGCATTGCCGCCGGCCAGCGCCTCATGCCCCGCCGTCCACCAGTGTTTAATCTGGTGCATGCGGAACCGTTTCCATGCCAGCATGATGCCAATGTAAACGCCGCCCAGCAGCAGAACGAAGACAGCATCGTGATTCATGAAAGCATCCCGTGCACGTGGGGCCTACGCCCGCGCGCGGCGCGCACCGAGCGCCAGCAGCGCCAGCGCCGCGGCCGCTGCAAGCAGATCGCCCGCGTCGCCCCCGGAAACGCCGGCGGCATCGTTGCCGCGGCAGCCGAATGCGGTTACGGCCTTGGGCGGTTTGGCACCGCCACTGCCCGTGATCGTCATGGTCTGCGGTCCCGTTTCGCCGCCGGTGAAGGTCAGCGCGGCAATGTAGTCGCCGGCGATGGGGGGGATGAACTGAAGGTGGACGGTGACGGAACGTCCGGGCGCGAGCGTATAGTTCGGCGGCTGCTCGATGGTGAACACACCGGAGGGATCGTCGAGGGTCATCGTGCCGGTCAGGGGCTGACTGCCCGTGTTGGTCAGGAGGAACGCCTGCGTGATCGCCTGGGTTGCGGGCACGATGCCGAAACCGAAACGTCCGGCGGCGCCGCCGGGCGTCACCACCAATCTGGGCGGCTGGGGCGTCTGGAAGACTGCCAGCGCACCGGCCCGCGAAATTTCAGCCACCATGCTTCCGCCCGTTTCCGGCGGCTCCAGCAGGAGAAGGTCGTCGCGCGTCCACGGGGCGTCCCCGGCAATCACGCGCAGTCCAGTGGTGCCATCCCCTTCGACAGCGGCGTCGCGGCCGTAGAGCGCCGTGGTGTTTCCGGCACTGGGCCGAATGCCGTCCCATTGCATGATGAGCGGCTGTATGCCGAGGCGGTCTGCCCCGATTTCTTCAAAAGTCTTGCCCGCATCGGCTGAAACGATGAGATGACTCTCCCAGAAGCCCGCGCCGGGCACGATCGTGCCCGGCCGCTCATCGGCGGTCGGTGCCGTTTCAGGGGCGTACAGCGTGTTCTCGTCACAGGCCTTTGCGAGCATGAGCAGGGCGCGCTCGTTGGACTGAATCAGTCCTGCCGGAATGGTGACGGCCCACAATTGAGACAAGTTTGCAGGATTCGCCATGTACACGGTGATGGGCCATAGCGAGGTTCTAAGGGAGGCCACAAATACGAGCCGCGTGCAGGAATCCGTCGCGTACACGCCGTGCCACTCGTCCCCCGCGCCCGGCAGTGCCTTGAACGGGTTGTCAGGATAGCCGCTTGCGTCAAGGTCGTCTGCAAAGCGCACCCCAAAGGAGAGCGGCTGCGACTGCTTGACTTCCAGCGTGCTGTCCGTTTCACCTTCGGCGGCGGACCCCACCTGCGCCTTTGCGGCGACCTTGTGGGAGGTGCCCATGGGCAGTTCCGCGACGGTTTGCCAGACGCCGTTGCGCAGCACGGCGGGGTGCTCTTTGCCGTCCAGCACGAACGACACCACGGGCACGGTGTTCGCGGGCGCGTCCTCCGTCAGTTCCACACCGGCAGCAAAGAAGACCGTCACGGTATGGGTGCTGCGCGGGGCCACCACGTTGCCGCGCGGCGAGAGCAGCGTGACTGACTCCAGGGCCGGTGGCGGGGGCTCTCCTTCACCCTCTCCTTCGCCCTCACCCTCCGTCGTCACTGCAGCCTTGTCAGCGATGAACGGCTGAAAGATCTGGGGAAACGCCGAAGTGCCTGTGTTTGCCGCGGCGGTTTGCGCCGAAAGGGCGACTCCCGCGACGACCAGGCACGCCATTGCCAGCAGACCGGCCAAGACCAGTCCTGTTTGCGGTATACGGGCGCGGATTCGCATGATTCCGGTTCCTGTCCTGTTGTTCCAATAGGGTGCAGTCCGACCTGATGCGGTCTGCCGCCAAGGGCCATTGTACCCGGTGGACGGCCCCGTTGCCACCCGGCACGGTGAAAAACGCCGCCCGACACACCAATACACCTGTACTAATGCCCCGTCACCGTGTGAAGTTCCCTTTTTTCCTGCTGACACCCGCCTGGACAACGTGCTACAATCACCGGGTATCGTGAAAATACGGCCATCTTGATGAAACGGCAGTGGGTTGCCGCATGGTCCAAGTGTCGTATTTCGCCCGCGCCGGGAGCGTCCCGGGCGCCTGAAACTTTTGCCAATTAAGGAGTTATGCCGATGTTCTCCGAGGATTCGTTCATTCGAAGGCGCCCCATTATTACGGGGCTGATCGTGCTGCTGGTGCTGATTATGCTGTTTGGACTCTGGGTATTTTCGCTGCGGCGGGGGCCCTATCACAGCTATTCCGTCGACTTCATGATTCCCGCGAAAGGCAAGGCCGTTGAAGCGCCCGGTCCGCTTCAGGTGGGAGTCGCCGTGCGGGACATTACGGCCAACCTGGCGGAATACGACAGTTGGACCGACGGGAACAACAATTCCAAGTACGACATTATTGAAGACTGCATGAAGCCCTGGCAGAAACCGCTCATGCGCGCCATTAACGGCAAATTCCACTTCTTTGACACGGAAAAGGCGGCAAAATCCGGCGACACCTATGTGGACAAGAACGGCAACGGGCGCTTTGACGGCTGCTGGATTGCCGGATTCAGTTCAAACCGTCCGGCAAAGGGCGTTCATGACCCGCAATGGACCCGCGCGGTGGCTGTGCGCAACAACGGCGTGACCGTGGTGATGGTGTCGGTCGATGCGATCGGCCTCTTCAACAATGACATCGTCGCCATCCGCAAGATGATCAATCCCGCGCTGAAGGTCGACCATTTGGTGGTCTCGTCGACGCACTGCCACGAAGTGCCGGATTCGATGGGCAACTGGTGCGGACCGCTGCCGCAGTTCAACTGCGGGCCCTATGTGCAGAAAATTCAGCGGCTGACCAAGGAGGCCGTCGAGGAGGCGGTGGCCTCGCTGTCGCCGGCCGACATGTACTGCGCGACCGCCGACGTTCCCAAGGAAGGCTACGTGGACGATTCGCGCAAGCCGATTGCGCAGGACTGGCATGTGTATGTGTGGCGCTTCACCAAGCCCAACACGGACCAGACCATCGCGACCTGCGTGAACTGGGGCAACCACCCGGAGACGCTCGGCGGCGAGAACTCGCTGCTGACCTCGGATTACTGCCACTACATCCGCGAGGGTCTGGAGAAGGGCGTGCCCGAGCCGAACGGCGTCAAGGGCTTCGGCGGCACCTGCGTCTTCTTCGAGGGCATGGTCGGCGGCCTGGCCACGCAGCTCCACACGGACGTGCCCAAGCGCGACGGCAGCGGCACGATCAAGGAAGAAACCTTTGAAAAGGCGGAGAATCTGGGCTACAACGTGGCCATCCTCGCCGCCAACGCGCTGCGCGGACCCGAGGCGTGGAAGAACGAGAACCCCTTCGTCGCCGTCGCCGGCAAGACGGTCATGGCCAAGATGACCAACCCCGTCTTCAAGTACGGCATCATGCTCGGCCTGATCCACCAGGGTTACTACTGGGGTGGCTATTCGAAGACGGAAACCGACGCGATCCGCATCGGCAGTGTGGTTATCGCCACGGCGCCCGGCGAGTTGTATCCCGAGATCGCCGTCGGCGGCGTCGAGGCCAAGCCCGGCCGTGATTTCGACGTCCAGCCCCAGGAAGTGCCGCCGCTGTTGGACGAAGCCAAGAAGTTCGCCAAGCAGACGCCCATCTTCGGCCTGTGCAACGACGAAATCGGCTACATCGTTCCCAAGAGCCAGTGGGACAACAAAGCGCCCTACGTGTACAACAATAAGAACCAGTACGGT
>CAIJOU010000109.1 GCA_903822375.1 Candidatus Hydrogenedentota bacterium | reverse complement strand
GTACATCGTGCCACCGGTGCGCAGCACGATGTTCACGTTGTGGTTGCCGCCGAAGGTGTGGCTCCAGGGCAGCCAGTCCAGCAGCACCGGTTTCTCGACGTCCAGGAACCGCAGGGTCTGGGCCAGCATCTGCTGGTTTGCACAGAGCATGCGGTGGGTGTTGATCACGCCCTTGGGCTCGCGCGTGGAGCCCGAGGTGAAGAGGAACTTGACGATGGTGTCCGGGCCGATGGCCGAGTTCGCGGCGTCCACCGCCGCACCCGGTTCCGTGGCCAGCAGCTCGGCGAAGGACAGGGTGCCGTCGCTGTTCTTGTCCGCTGCGTCGAAACCGTCGGCCAACTGCTGCCGCGCCGCGTCAGCATCCACGGGTTCGCCTTCCCCTTCGGCGGGAGATGCGCCCAGACTGACCACGATGCTGACGGTGGTGCCGGGCAGCGTTTCCGCGCCTGCGGCGGGGCTCTGCGCAATCACGTTGCCTGACGGCACGCTGTCGCTGTGAATTTGCGTGACGGTTCCCAGGACGAGCCCCGCGCCGGTGATGGCGGCGGCCGCCTGTCCGCGCGGCATGCCCACGACGTCCGGCATGGCGACCGGCTGCACACCGCGGCTGACCACGAGTTCCACACGCGTTTCGGGGAACACAAGCGTCCCCGCGGGCGGCGTTTCGGATACGACCGATCCGACAGGCACGGTGGCATTGTAGACCTGCGTCACACGCCCGATGAGAAGTTGCGCGTCCGTGAGGGCTAACATGGCGGCGTTGAGCGGACTGCCGCTCACATTGGGCACGGTGACGGCGCCCAGGCTGACAACCATATCCACCGCGGTGCCGGGAAGCACCTGCGTGTCCGGCGCGGGTGTTTGGGAAACCACACTGCCCGCGGGCACGGACACGCTGTATTGCCTGATTATCGTGCCGGCGGCAAGTTGGGCGTCTCCGAGCGCCGTCAAGGCTGAGGACAGCGTCTGACCCGCCAGGTCTGGCACGGCAATACCGCCCCGGCTCACCACCAGGTCCACGGTCGATTCGGGAAGCACCAGCGTTCCCGCCAGCGGCGATTGGGAAATCACGACGCCTGCGGGAACGATTAAGCTGTAATGTTGCGTCACCGCGCCGACCCCGAGGTCCGCACCTGCAATTGAGACCGCGGCCGCGTCCTGCGTCTGCCCCACCACGTCGGGCACCTGCACGGGTTCCGGTCCCTTGGAGACCGTCAGGTCCACCGGCGTTCTTTGCGGCACCTGCGTCCCGGAAACCGGTAACTGGCGGACAACGTGGCCACTCGGAATGGTGCGATTGTATTCCTCGCTTTCCTCGTCGACATACAATTGGGCCGCGGCGACCAGTTCACGGGCTGTCGCCCGGGCCAGTCCAGACACTTCCGGCACGGTTGTGAATACGACCGTTTCGTGCGCGCCCATGTCGGACCTGGCGCCCTGCGGGCGCGGAACGCCCAGCATGTCTGCAACTGGCGCGCCCTCGCCCGTGCCCGTGTCGATGCAGGGCGAAGTGGGCTGAAGCCGGAAGTTTCCGGACGCTTCGTCAACGAACAGCGGATCGGCCACGATGTTCCCCTCGCCCTCAAAGGCGATGGACAGGCAACAGTACGATGCTGTTGATGAAGGGTAATACCGCACCGCGATATCCGTCGGCATGTTGTGCCGCAAGATGCAGTTGACCAACTCGCCCCGGTCCGCGCCTCCGCTGAAATTCTCCGTTGCCATGTTGCGTGCAAAGACGCAGTTGACCGCCCTGCAGTCATAACTCCCGGCGCCACTGCCGGCCGAGTTCTCGGCGAAGATGCTGTTGACGACTGTACAGCTGTTAGTCCCGCCGCCACAACCTGTTACAGTGTAACAAGGACTTTCATATCGGCCGCCGCCGCATACCACGTGCTGGCCTGTATAGTTGGCGAGAAATTTGCAATTGGTTGCGGAGCCACCGGACATCCCCCCGCCGCTATCAGCACAGTTTCCTGTGAAGAAACAGTTGCTGGCCGTCCCGCCGGACATGCCGCCGCCACGGCCACTATCGCCGAAACAGTAATTGCCGATGAAGGCGCAGTGGTCGGCGTTACTGTCAAACATGCCCCCGCCCCAGCCCGTCTCAGAGGAATCACCGCACGAGTTTGCGGTGAAGGTGCAGCCGTAGGCATTGCCTCTAAACATGCCGCCTCCCACGCCTCCATGCCCGGAGCCACTTGCGTCATTGTTTGCGAACACGCAATTTACCGCGGTGCCACAGCACATGCCGGCGCCGCCGCCGGCTCGGCCTCTCTGCAATGTGAAACCATCCACCAAGGCCAATGCGTTTGCCGCCACGCAACGACGAGATCCCCGTCCGTCAATCACGGTGGATTCCGCGTTCGGGTTCCGCGCATCCCGCGCGGTTTCCGTCCCGGAGAATCCCCCGTACACGGAGGTGCCCGGCCAGAGGAGCAGCAGCACCTGATCGCCGCCGCTTGCCGTGTAAGTACCCTGCGCCACCCAAATCTCTGTGCCAAAACCAGCATGGTCGGCGGCCGCCTGCAGCGTGGGAAAAGCCGTTTCCCAAGTAAGCCCATCGGGCGCCTGCGCGGTGGCTGCGCCGGTCACGCGAAGCACCAGCGGTGTTGGAACGGCATGGGCGTCATCCCCCGCGTGGTACTCGTAGGCCCCCATGTCCGTGCCCGCACCCTGCGGTCTCGGGCGGCCTGGCAGGTCCGTGCCAGGCGCGCCTTCGGGCGTCCCCGCGTCTATGCAGGGCGAGTCGGCGCACAGGCGGAAATCTTCCGCTACCGTATTGACGAACCGCGGGTCCGCAGCGATGTTACCCGTACCTGGCGTCAACGACGACGTGCACGAGTAAGATACGACGGTTTGCGCCGTTTCCTCCGCCGTGTTGCCCCAGACAATGCAGTTCACACAGGTGCCGCCGTGGGCACCCCCGCCCTCCTCTGCCATATTCTTCGAGAGTG
>CAIJOU010000108.1 GCA_903822375.1 Candidatus Hydrogenedentota bacterium | reverse complement strand
TTCCAGAGCAGTTCGTCCGTGTCGTCCACAACCACGTCGTCCACGCCGGCGATCTTGTTCTCCTGCTTGCTCTCGGCAGGGTTCACCGTGTCTGTGCGCAGATACTTGACGCTCAGGGACTCGTACCAGTAATAGAGCGGCCCCGATTTGTGCCGCAGGAAGATCAGGCCCCGATCCTTTGGAATGCAGGCGCGAAGCGTCTCCCCGCTGCCGCCGGACGGATACAGGATGACCACATCCGCGTCAGATTTGCCCGCCGCCGGGGCTTCCTCCTCCCCGTCAACGCGCATCACCGGACGTATTTCGAGCCCGAAGTTTGCCGTCTTTACCATCGCGTTGAGTTCATCGGCAATGCGGACGCATTCCTCGTCCACGGCCTCCTTGCTCTTGATGTCGCCCCAGGATTTCCACGAAGTCTGCTCGCGGCGCTCCGGGATGCTGTACATCAGCACGGGCTGCACGACCAGCGGCTTGCCTGTCGTGGCGAAGGGTTTCTTCGGGTCCCACATATCGCGGCTCCACGAGGGAGCGGCGGCCATGGCCGCCATTGAGGTTCCGGCAAGACTGGCGGCAAGCAGCATTCCCCCGCTAGCGCCCATGAATTCACGTCGGTTCATGCAATGGCGGCACATGGTCGTGATCTCCGTGTTGAAGAGGTTTCCTGGGTACTACTTCACTTCAAAGAAGTGTTCTTTCTTCGCTTTGCACACCGGGCACTCGTCGGGCGCGTCGCCGACGATGGTGTTGCCGCAAATGTCGCACACGTGAATGGATGCGGCAGGCAGATCGCCGCCGGCCTTCACGGCTGCCAGCGCGCCTGAGTACAGGTCAAAGTGCACCTTCTCCACGGCCATGGCATTCGCGCAGGTCATTTCCGCAGCCTTGTTGCCCTCGGCCTGCGCCTCGGCCACAAACTTCGGGTACATCGACTCAAACTCAAACGCCTCGCCCGCAACCGCCGCCTCAAGGTTCTCGGCGGTGCTCTTTATCCCGCCCAGCACACGGAAGTGCGACAGGGCGTGGACCGTTTCGGCCTCGGCGGCGGCGCGGAACAGTTTGGCCACCTGGGGCAGTCCATCCTTGTCGGCCTTCTTGGCAAAGGCAAGGTAGCGGCGGTTCGCCTGGCTCTCGCCTGCAAATGCTTCCTTCAGATTGTCCGTCGTTGACATGGCATTTCTCCTGTTCATCGGTTGTACGGTTAAAGCCTCCCTTCACGGGAAGCTGGGTTCAACGGTCTACTTCTTTAGTGTGCGGCGGGGGTGTTCCCCATCACAAAGTGTAATTCGCCGCCGCTGGCGATGTCGGCATGGTCAAACCAGCTCTTGCTGAGCGGCACGCCGTTCAGGGACACCTGTCGCACGTAAACATTCGCCGGGGAATTGTTCTCTGCAACCACCGTCAGCACCTTCCCCTCCCCCATCTGCACCACGGCTTTGTCGAACAGGGGGGAACCAATTTGATACTTGGTCGTTCCGGCCACCGGGTAGAAGCCCAAGGCGCTGAGCACATACCAGGCTGACAGCGTGCCGCCGTCGTCGTTGCCGTCCAGACCGTAGTATTTGTCAGCGTACTTCGTATCCAAAATCCAGCGCACCCATTTCTGTGTGAGGTCGGGACGTCCGGCGGAATTGAACAGATAAGCCGAGAAGATGTCCGGCTCGTTGCCGTGCCAATAGTAGGGACCGGGGTTCCACACGCCCACCCCCTTGGTCGAGTTCCCGAAGAAGGTGGTAAGGTCTTTGACGAAGGGCTCGGGGCCGCCGAAGAGGGAGATGAGTCCGTCCGGGTCAAACGGAACCACCCAGCGCCACTGCTCGGCGCTTCCCTCCACATATGCCTTGGTGTGCTTGCCGCCAAAATCGCCGTAGGTCAGCACCAGGGGCTTGAAATCCCTGAAGAACACACCATTGGAATCGCGGGACTGAAAATACCGGGTGGCCGGGTTCCACAGATTCCGGTAGAATTGGGCGTGCCTGGCGAACAGGTCCGCGTCCTCCCCGTACCCCAGGGAGCCGGCAAGTTGGGAAATGGCATAGTCTTCCCAGCAACATTCCAGCGTCTTGGCCACGGTTTTATCCGTCTTGTCGTCCGGATCGTATCCCAGTTTGGCGTAAAGTGCGACGTCACCGCGCCCGGCAAAGCGGGAACCGGCCGGAACGCCCTCCAGCGCCACCTGGCGCATGGAACGGTAGGCCGTTTGCACATCGAAATCGCGAATGCCCTTCTGCCAAGCCTCAGAGACGGCAATGTCCGCGGGGGTGCCGAACATGCAGTTGGTGTAGCCGCATCCGGACGGCCACCGGGGCAGACAGCCTCCCGCCTTGACCATTTCCACGAGTGAGCACAGCATGTCGCGCTGTTCGCTGCGTGCGATGAGGTTGTAGAGCGGGTGCACACTGCGGACCGTATCCCAAAGGGAAAGGTCCGTGTAGTACTGAAACGTGTCGGCCTTGTGGACCGCCCGATCAAAACCGGTGTAGTCGCCATTGACATCGCTGAACACGGTCGGCATCTGGAAGGTGCGATAGAGGGCCGTGTAGAAGATGCGCTGCCGCTCCGGCGTGGCACCCTCCACGAAAATGCGGGACAACCGCTTTTCCCATTCCGCCCCGGCGTCTGAAACGACCGCGTCGAAACCTTTCGTCGCGGCCTCAGCATCGAGGTTCAGCCGTGCATTGGCGATGCTGACGTACGACAGCGCCAACTGCATTTCCACCACTGTCCCCGGCCCCTGATTCGCAAAGGCCAGATCCACACCGATGTCCTTGCCCGACACATTCGCGCTTCCGGCCGTCAGCCTGCCTGCGTTCCAAGTGCCATACCTGGAAAAGGGCTGGTTGAACCGGGACGCGAAGTACACATCCAACCCGCCGTAACGGCCCGAAAAGGAGCCATAGAGGCGGACCATACCCTCCATTTCCTGTTTGCCAGGATGCACGACCACCATGGCGTTATCGGTGGGCCGGCTGCCGATTGAACTGCCAATGTCGATGAGCAGGTGCGGCGTTTCGTTCTTCGCGAAGGTGTAACGGTGCACTCCTGTCCTCGGCGTGACGGTCAACTCGGCACGCACGTCGTCCTTGGGCAACCGGACGGAGTAATAACCGGGATAGGCCTGCTCGTCCCCGTGCGAGAACCGGGCGTAGCGGTTCTCCCGGACGACCATCTTGGCGACCCGCGATTCCACCGTCGGGAACACGCGAAACACGCCGCCCTCAAGCGAATCGGCGCCGACCAGCCGGGTATGGCTGAACCCGAGAATCTTGTTGTCGCCGTAGTAGTAGCCCGACCGGTTCATCGCCTGCCAGTCGGTGAGAATCGAGGCCGTGTCCGGTCCAAGACGGACCATGCTGAAGGGCATGGTGGCGGCAGGCGGGTTGTAGGCCTGCATGAAGGGAATGCCGCCGGTACCAATGAACGGGTTCACCATGGTCCTGAGCGAACCCTGCGTCGCCGAGGCCTCTTTGGCCGCCAGCGTGCGCGGTACGGGCGAAACCACGCTGTGGTAAAAGACAAAGACGAACCCCACCGCGAGGACCGGCAGCGACAACAGGACGCAGAGAATCAGCGCCGCCCACTTTAAGATGCGTTTCATGAGTTATCCAGCAGTCTTTCTGCCGTTGGAAGAGCCTTGAAGCCGTTCCGCGCCGTTGCACGGACACGCATGGGTATTGTATCCACCCACGGCGCAGGGCGCAATGCAGACGCTCAAGGGGCTGACCTATCCCCAGTTTGGTGCCGCCTGCAGCGTGACCAGAAACCTTAACGCATCCAGTGCGTATTGCAGGCACACGCCCTTTTGCCTGATG
>CAIJOU010000107.1 GCA_903822375.1 Candidatus Hydrogenedentota bacterium | reverse complement strand
CGGCCGTCACGGCCGGCGGCGATTTTGACGGGGACGGCTACTCCAATGCCGACGAATGGCTCTTCACCGACTGGTATCTCCGAAACCAGTGCGTTTTCGCGCTGTCGAACCAGACAACGTGGAGCGGGTGGCTGGACCTCGCCCTGTCGTCGACCGCGGTGCAGTATCAGACGGGTCGACTTCCTGATGTGCAGAACTATGCCACACTGCCCGGAGCGCCGCCGACTGTGAAGGTGACTGTCGCCAAGGAGGGCGAGGGCACGACCAGCCCCGTTCCCGGCACGTACTACCTGCCCAAGTACAGGCCCACCAGTTGGTGGCAGGCCGACGCCTCCGGCAATCCGGTCGCCCGGCCCGAAAGCAGCATGACCGCAGCCGACTTCGCCTCACTGACAGTGAAGGCCGCCGCCAGCGGGGACGGCACCTTCCAGTGCTGGCGGGGCGGCGTGGCGCAGATCAGCGGCAGCCTGCCGGATGCACTGCGGACACAGTTGCTTCAGACGAATGGGGAGGACCCGAACGCGAACAAGGCGCTGCCCCTCGTGGCCGACTGGCAGCTCACCGCCGTGTTCAAGGACCGGCCCGGCATGCAGGGAATGGACCTGACGGCCGATGTGGCGGCGCTCGTGGCCGTCGCGGGCGAGGCATCGCAGTCCGGTTTCCAAGGCCTTTCCTATGACACGGGCCGACTGGCCTTCGATGAGAACGGCAACTGGTTGTACGCGGCCAACGGCATCCCGGACGCGGCCGAGGTGGCGCTGCTGGAGGCCATCCTGCAGGACCCGGACCTTGAGCTGGCATCGAGGGGGGGCGTCAGCCACGAATACGTCTGGCGGGCCTACGCGGGCAACCTAGACCTGGTGCGGGTGCAGATGCCCGCGCAGGGCGCGTCCGCGCACCGCGCCGTGGCCGCGTTGTTGACGATTGGCGATCTGGGCCACGCCTTCCACGCCGTGGACTTGGTGAAGAAGGCCTTCAACGTGGACCTGAGCTTGGACGGGCAGAAGACCGGCGCGCAGCGCTGGCTGGGCCCCAAGAACGACGCCAACGCCGATGGTGTGAGCAACCGGGACGCATGGAACAATGCTTCCGCTCAGGCCGCTGCGTCCGGCGGCGGCACGGCCCAAGACGCCGTGGATGACTTCGTGGAGTCGGCGGTCACGGACCCACAGCAAGGCGCAAGTGGGTCCGGTGGGTCCGGTGGGTCCGGTGGGTCCGGCAGTGGAGGGAGTGGAGGGAGTGGAGGCGAAAACGACTGCGGCTGCTGGAATGATGGGTGCGCCGAATCGCCGAACTTGAGCGTTTTGCATTCCTATTCCACCACGACAGAGGTCATTGACGCCACGGGATGGGTCGATTCCCCCGAGGAATGCTCCCCCGTCAACCCGGTCATTACTTCGAATACACCAGTGCAGATTGGACGAAAGGTCAAGGTGTCGGCAGGGTCGGACTTTACCGTGTGGGACGCTCCGGGCACCCCCATAGACGGATGTGATCAGAAAGAAGTGACCTTTGTACACGGCACAGCGGCCACGGTGAGCCCTGCGGCGTCCCAGACGAGCATAGATGTCCACTACAATCCAACCTATGTCTCGGTCAGCGCCGCGGCGGACGGAGGGGCACCACTGCAGCGAACGGATAATCCTATCTTGGGTTACTCGAATTTTGCGGGAACCAGTCTTTCCCAGGTTACCTTGAGCGCCACGGAAGGGTTTACAGTAAGCGGCATGTTTAACGGCAAGCCGTTTAGTGTAAGTTACGAACTGGTGGGCTGGCGGCTGCAGGGAATCGTCGGCGAATTGGAACATGCATCCGTCACGGGAGCCACGGCGGCAACGGTGCTGATGGGTGTCGTGCAGGTGGCGGAACCGGTGTATCAGCTATCCGGCGGCTCGCACACCGGCATGACGAAGGTTACGCTGGAACACAATCCAACATCGGCAAATGGGGGTGTCCTCATGGCCAACCTGAACCTCGGCAGGATCAAGACGGATTTCTGGGTACCCGAGGGTGGACCTGTCCCCGCCCAGGGCATCTCTTATGTGGCTTGGCCCCATCCCGGCTACATATGGCGCGATGTCCAAATGGACGCCCAGGCGGGTGGGCGCGCCAGCGCTGCCGGAATGGTCAACAAAAGCACGACCGGCTCCGCCGATTTCGTGCAGTTGGCGAAACTCACGGTCAACATAGAGGCCCAAGGGGAAACCGGAGGGGCGAAACCCGAGTGCATGGGATACTACACCCTCTCGCCTGCCTCCTACTACTACACGCCGGACCTGCCCGCCGTCGTGCCGCTCGCTGCCGCGAATGGTCAACAAGTTACCGTCACCGCCAAGGCCCGGCCCGGATACCGATTCGTCACGTGGACCGGCACCGGCGAGGCCACCTACTGCATGATTCCTGGCCTCAGCCTAAACACAACTGCATCTTTGAGCGATCCGAATAATCCTATCATCCGCGATACCATTACTGTCACAATGCATGATAGCCGTGAACTCACGGCGGTGTTTGAATTGGCAAGGCAAGCGTTGAACATCACCGGAGCTAAACAGCCTGAAGGGTATATTATAGACAATAATGGTAATAGTGTCTACAAAAGAGATGAAAGCCTTACTCCATCTATAGCACCTAATACCTTGACATTATTCCACTTCCACGTAAATGAAGAACCAACACCAACGAAGATGAGTATACTCTCAAAATTGCGTGAGAATCGCGTATTCGTGTATTCCGGTCATAGTAGTCAGGGTTGCTTGTGTTTGCAGTATGGCGGGACTGCACAGAATCCCATCGTTACGGAGCCATTATACCTAGGCGATATAGTCAACGAGCATTTGGAGCAATCACACGCATACCGACTCGTTTATCTAAACTCTTGCTTTGCCGGATACGCTGCTGATGGATGGCAGAGTGCCTTTGGAGGAGGGTTCACATCATTCGTAGGCTTCACCATTAAAGTCTATAAAGACAATGCGGATAGATTTGACAGAGCGTTCTGGAAAGCCCTGGAAAAGGGAGACAACGTGGGTGAGGCGGTAAAGAAGGGAAAAAAAGCAGGTGATCTGACTAACTTTGATGTCGCAGATCGTGTCCCAGGTTGTCGTCTTTCAGACTGCGAATGACACAGCGTCAGATATGCCGCACACAAGCATTGCTCTATAGCATTCTGTAAGAACTACATTTTTTCTTTTAAGAAAGGACAGCTAATATGCTTGCGACTCGCATTATCATTGCCTTATTGTCAACTGTGGCGCTATTTCCGCCGCTGTCAGTCGCAACTGAGGCCAACATAGCCTCCAATTCTGTATTAGGCCTGTTGAAGAATATGGGTGTGTCTAGTACAGCCAGATTAGAAGTGTTTCTTGATGAAATCTGTAGAATAAAGCCAACATCCGTTATCCAGGTGCGGGAAGATTTCGCTGACATGAGGTTATGTCGAGACAGTATTGAGGTGAAAATAAACGGAACTTATGGCTTCGTTCTGGATCAACACTCTGGAGACCTGCTTCAATACTACGATTCAGACGAGAGCTCGGAGTATAGTGAAGAAGATAAGATGCGCGCGTTCCGGTGTTCGCCAGACGACGTCTTTGCGATGTCCGTCAAGATACTGGGGCTCTTGGGTCAACCGCAAGATAGAAACCAGTTTGAAGTTAGGCGAGCGTGGGAGGATCCCGGGGGAATTAGAAATGATGGCTTTGGCCGCTGGGTAATTGAGCGCAGCTATTCTTTCAACAACATGCCCTGCCGTGACCGGTCCTTCAGTCTGGCCGTGTTTCCTGAAAAGGCATCGGTACATATCAAGGAGTTTGAAGATTATCGGATAGTCCCTCCAGATGAGGAGCCGCAATGTCCTATTAGTAAAGATGAGGCGGTTTCGGCTGTGAAGGCTTGGTTTGTTGGTGCAAGTCCTTCATACGTGCTCTCACCGAAGGTTGAAAGTGGCGTTGTATCGAAGATCCAGAAAGTCATAGCGCTTCCCAACAGGTGTTTCGTTCTCGGGAAGAAAGATCCAGACTGTCGTGGCACCAAAGCGCAATACTGCTGGGAAGTACCCT
>CAIJOU010000106.1 GCA_903822375.1 Candidatus Hydrogenedentota bacterium | reverse complement strand
TCAGTGGAAAACCTTTCGACCCCCTGTGGAAAACTCAACCACAATGTGCTCCAATCTTGGGACAAAAAACTTGATTTCGGAACACACTATCTTCGGTCACCTCCGGCTATTCACATTGGTCCCTGCGGGACCCAAATGCCAGGGTTTCTCCGGGACCGGAAGATGGGCTTCAAATGTAATCATATCCCTGCCAGGGCCACACTGCCTCCGGCAACAGGGGCACATGCGCAACCGTGGTTTGCAGCAACGACTCAATACGTGTCCGGAAACAGGTCCCTCAGACTCGCGTTCCAGGCAACCCGTTTGCTGTTCTCGAAGCGCGCCTGTACGCGCAGGATGTGCGGCTCCATCATCTTGAGCGTGATTCCTTCGCGGTCATGGAAGAAGAAGGGCTCCTTCTGCACCCATTCATGCTCATGCGGCAGGTGAATGAACACGTTGTGTTCCGTGCCTTTCGGTCCGAGCGAGATGCCGCTGAAGGCGCCGGAGGACGCGTCCCACGCGGCCGCCTCCAATTCAATCGCGCCCTGCATGACATGGCGATCGGTGGAGAGGAACTGCGGCTCGTCCCGCTTCTCGTGAATGGCCAGCAGCGTCCCGGACGACGGCGGCAGGTTGAGCGTGATCTCTTTCCGAACCCCGCCGAGGAAGCGCTGCTCCCAGAAGTTGTAGGCCAGATACGTCTTGGCCGGGTCCAGGCCGAGGCGTTCCAGCGCGATGGTTTTCTTTGCGGGCGTTTCCAGGTCGATGTTGAACGCCGCCAGCACGGTCCACTCGGCAAACGGCTTCTTCACATTCAGGGCAAAGAGCTCGTGCAGATCATGGTCAAACAGGTCAATGGGCCGCGCCGCCTCGCCGTAGGCGGGCAGCACCTTGCGCAGGATGTCCAGCCGGACGGCATCCAGATCGGTGAGCCGGTCGCCGGAGAAGGTGGTGCCGCCGGATAGGGCGATCAGCGTGGCCGCGGCCTGCGCCTGCGGAATCGTCAGCGGCGCGAGCACGATGTGGTCCGCATCGTTGATCCACACGCGATTGTGAAAGTAGTAGCGCTTTGCCGCGGCCGGGGCGCTGCTGGCCGAATTGAGGAAGTACTGGTTCCAGGTGACCGGCGGCTGGTCCAGTTCGATGCGCATGCTGTCGATGAAGCCGGCCGAGACCTGTCCCGGGCCGCAGTCCAGCAGATGCCGGTTTGGTCCCATGGCCCTGCGCATGATCTCCACCCCTTTGCGGTACAACGATGCGCGCGTGGCCGTCGGGTCGTAGTAGCGCTCTGCGGCGAGCAGCGACCAGTCGACAAAGTCGATCTTGATGAAGTCATAGCCCCAGTCGTTGGCCGCGGTGTCAAACAGGTTGCCGAGCCATTCGGCCGCGCCCGGATGGGAAATGTCGAGGGCGTAGCGCCTGCGCCCGCCGGTGTCGCCGTCGTCCTCGTTCTCCGTGCCGGGGCGCACCGGCCGCAGGTCGCCATTGGCTTTGCGGATCAGCCATTCCGGATGGTTGCGGTGGATGTCCGTGCCTTCCGAGATGACGTAGGGTGCGAACCAGATGCCGGGCGTGAGCCCCAGTTCGCGGATTTGTCCCGCCAGCCATTTCATGCCGTGCGGGAACTTCTCGTTGCCCTCCCAGTCGCCGAAGGCGCGGTAGAAACCGTCGTCCACCTGGATGCAGTCCATACCGTAGGGCTTGAGATGGCGTGCCGCGTGCCGCGCATTGCGCAGCACCTCCTCCTCCGTGACACTCTCGAAGCTGCAGAACCAGCTGCACCAGCCGTTCGCCACCGGGTTGAGCCGGACGGCGTGGACGTCGGCGATGCACTGGGCGTAATTTTCGAGCGCCGTAAACGGGTCCGCGGCGGCGCAAAGCATAACCCTGTCCGAAGAGATGGACGCGCCGGGCTTCAGCACGAATCCGCTTTGGTACCTCGACTCGGCCGCGAGGGAGAAGTTGTCCGCGCGCGCGGCGCCGCGTTCCCTGCGCACGGCGATGTGGCCGAGGGAGCTGTTGTTCTCCAGATACCCGGCCACCAGGCCGGGCCTGCGGTCGTCAGTGTACAGGCAGATGTTGAACCAACTCTCCAGGTCTTTCTTCGCCGCGAGTTCAAGAACTTTTCCCGGGTCGTAGTACATGCGACCGTTGGTCAGGAGTTTGGTTGCGCCGGGCCAATGGCAGCACCCGTCAACCTCAGAGGAGGCACGCAGGGGCTCGACGGAGGCGACATTCAGCGCATCGGTGCCGGAGGCGTTTCGGCAGAAGGCCTCGATGACCACGGCGTTGCGGTCATCGTACAAAGTTACCAGCACGGCAATGTCGAGCATTCGCCTTGCGTCCGTGCAGGTTGCCTGAAGCTGTTCCCCCGAACCCAGCGCGTCTTGGATCCTCCTGATCTCCACCGTTCGCCGGTAGTCGGACTCGGTGGTGCTTCGCACCCCGGCGGAGGTCAGGGCGCGCACGACGCCGTTCTTGATGAGGGCCGTCCGGTCCTTTCCGCGGATTTGCAGAACCCCCGAGGCGCCTTCAAACTGAACCTCGAAGAACCGGTTCCCGATACGGGCATTCTCGCCGGTTTTCGCGTGGGCTGTCGCCGTCCACGTCAGGGGGGCCGCCACGGCCGCGCCCGCCACGGACAGACTGCGAAGGAAGGTGCGGCGATTGGTCGGCCACAGCGTGTTCTGGCTCATGGAAAGCGTCCTTTCGGTTGGCGATGAAGATTATCGCGACTGGGGCCGCGGGCGCAAGGGGAAGTGTATTGCTTTCAGAGGCACATATCCGTCGACTGCGACGGTGAAGAGAGGGTAGCGAGCGCCGGGCGCAGCCCGGTTTCGGGCAGCGGGCTTAATGCTGCGGTTGCGCAGGCGTAGACTCATTGGTCCCGGAGAACTCTATTTCCCCGTCTTTGCTGACGAGGACATTCTCCGGATTTACGGCCACCATATGGACACAGGTCTTGCCGCCCGTACCGGAGACTATGAAAGCGAGTTCGAGTTGCTCTTTATACAGGCCGCCCAAACGACCGTGTTGCGGAATGAGCGTGCAGTGACCGTTCCCGAGACCGTTCCCGAGGCCGAACACGCCGCACCCGTCCGCCCACACCATCACGTCTTCTGGATTCCCAAGACCCTCGACGACAGGTTTCACAACGATTGTCGTCATTCCCCCGGCTATGCGCGGCGGCAATCCGATGGAGATGATCCTCGGTGCCGGGTTGAACCGGCCTTTCGGAGCCGCCTCCGGGCAGGATTCAATGACCCCCACGATCTTCTTCGCCCGGTCTGTTGCCCATTGGCTTGACGACCCATTGAAAGAGAAGACAATGTTCCGCACACGCACAAACGTGGTGCTTCCCCGGCCATATATCGCCGCCTCATCGCCAATGGGCTCAGACGGCCCATCCGCTGCAATCGGCAAAATTCTCCGTACACACTCGTAATGTTCGTGGGCCAGTGCAACGGTTGGCAGAACAGCGACGGATATTCCCTCATATCCAGCCCCCTGCGTGTTGACAATTTTGCGCACAGGCGCCTTTTCCCCCAGTTTCTCAAACAGCCGGTCCATGCGGAGACCCGTATAGATCCAATCGTCCCCTTCCGCAACCGCTGCCAGGCAAAACAGCAGGCTGCTGGTGCCTAGCGCCAGCGATATAATGCTCAATCTTGTCCGAACCATGGGCTCGTTCCCCGTCAGGCCGTTTCCCTGTTTCGGGTATATTGTATACGCGTTCCTCAAGATTGGATAGGGCTCTGATGGCCGTCTGTGGTGTCCGGGAAGTGCTGCAAGTGCGAATGCACGGGGTGCATGGATGTCGTTCTCCTTTGAACGGAAAGGACGGATCTTATGGCAGGCAAAGAGCGTGGCGAAACAGCCCAAGCCTTTGTTGAAGAAACGCGGCAGGCGCTTGCGCAGGAGTTTCGGCGCATTGCGCACTGCCTTCGGCAGCTCGACGAAGAGCAGATTTGGCGGCGTCCCAACCCGCATGTGAACTGCATTGGAAACATCATTCTCCATCTTTGCGGCAATCTCAGACAATGGTTCCTGCATGGGATTGGAGGCGAAGAAGACGTGAGAGACCGGCCGTCTGAGTTTGCCGCAACCGGGTCCGTCTCAAGAGAAGCATTGCAGACGATTCTGGATGACCTGTTCGTGCGCATCGACTCCCTGCTGCAGGGAATCTCCGGAAGCGTCCTTGTCCAGCCGCGGCGCATTCAGGGATTCGACACAACCGGGCTGGCGGCGATCTACAGCACCATCGCCCATCTCGAAGGCCACGCCCTGCAGGTTTCCTACATCACGCACATGTTCACGGGTGACCGTTATGAACCCTTCTGGAAACCGGCGAACCCGGAACAGGGAAGCAACAGCGCGTGAAACGAAATGCACCCCCGCCCGGCGAGCCGCCCTGTATCAGCCCGATTCGGCCCATATTCAGGAATCCGCGCGCTAAAGGGATTGACAAAACGCGCGGGTGCGCGTAAATTGAAAAGGTCGGGACAATTGTCGACTGGAAGTATTGCTTGGGACTGGCCAAGCGATAAAACGCCGGGGCCGGTCACACTATATGGATGGGGCACACAGTGACAAGGCCTTGGCAATGCAACTTTTTCTCAACACTTTCACCACACGACAGGCCTGTCATGCCTCCAAGAGCGCGCACTTGAACGGGTGACTGCAACCGACCGCAGCCGCTTGAGAGGTTCGGCGACCGTCGAATATCCCCTGAACCGGCACGCTTGCCAATGCGTTCACAATGGAGTCTCAATTGAGAGTCCAGGAAGGAGAAGGGCACTTATGAAACACGCGTCGAAAGGCTTTACCCTGATCGAACTGCTGGTGGTTATCGCAATCATCGGCATTCTGGCCGCAATTCTGCTTCCGGCGCTGGCGCGCGCCCGCGAAGCCGCAAGGCGGTCCAGCTGCGCGAACAACCTCAAACAGTTGGGCCTCGTTTTCAAGATGTACTCGAACGAGAGCCGGGGCATGAGTTTTCCCAGCATGCTGAGAACACTGCCCAACACCGGCATTGACGGGGTGTACTGCACCGTGGCGAACAACATCAACCAGTTCTTTGACGGCAAATCGGTGTACCCCGAGTACATGACGGACTACAACATCATTATCTGCCCGTCAGACGCCGACGGCCAGAAACAGGCGGAGAAGTTCAAGACGAACGGAATCGTCGACCCGTGCCGGTTCTGGGAGGTGTCGTACACGTACTACGGCTGGGCGCTCAACATCAAGGACATCCTGCAGCAAAACGTGGACCAGAACAGCATGGGGGGCGCCTTCGCGATATTCGACACCAAATTCCTGCTGGCGGTGGGCTATACCATCAAGGGGAACACGGATGTGACGGGCGCGAATTTTGACAAGGACATTCCCTTTACGAACCTGCAGGGCGAAAACAAAACGGTTTACCGTTTGCGCGAAGGCATTGAGCGCTTCTTTATTACGGACATCAACAACGCGGGGGCAAGCAGCAAGGCGCAGAGCGACATTCCGGTCCAGTGGGACACCATCTGGACGCCGGCCAACGGCGACTTCAGCTATTTCAGCCACATCCCCGGCGGCGGCAACGTGCTGTACATGGACGGCCACGTCAGCTTCCTGAAGTATCCGAGCGACTGGCCGGTCTGCAAAGCCATGCCCCAGTTGATGGATGCGCTTCAGTAGTCTGTCCGAACCCGCCGCGGTTCAAGCGACAAGCCCGACAACAGTCAGAAAGGGCGCACAGCAAATGTGCTGCGCGCCCTTTTTATGCTCCCGGCACCGGGGCCGGCGGATGATTCAGGACGGGTGCTATTTCTGCGGCGTGGACGCGAACTTGAGGCCCGTCAGGGGACCGGTGCCGTCGGCGGTGCGCAGGCGCGCGCAGGCGCCCCATTGTCCGCCGCCCTGCGTGATCTTCATCAGGATAGTGTTCCAACCCGACTTGAGCTGGACTTTCGCGTTGTCCGAGGCGGGCTTCACGGGACGAATGGTGTTGTTCGCAAGCACCTGCTGTCCGTTGATCCACACCTTGGCGCCGTCGTCGCTGCCCAGTTCGAGCAACGCTTCCGTGTCCTTGTCGGCGTGGACGAAGGTGCGCAGGTAGGCGACGCGGTCATTGCCGGTTTCGATGGCCTTGTCTATCTCCACCAGGAACGGCATGGCGGCGTTCGTGCCCAAGGGCACCGCTTTCCACTCGGCGTGGGCGCCTTCCTGCTCCGGCGCGAAGGGCATGTCAAACAATTCGTCGCCCTTCTTGCCCGCCGCCGTATAGGGTCCCGATACCTGCCACCCGGTAAGATAGTCCTCGTACTTCGCGGCCTGTTCGATCAGTTCGCTGGACTGCTTCTTCACGTACTCGTTCTTGCTTTGGGCAGCCACCACCCGCATGATCATCTTCACCTCGTCCGGGTTGATGCCGGCCAGCGACTTGGCAATCTTGACCACGGCCACGGCCGCCTCCTCGCTCAGGTTCGGGTCGTTGAGATACTCGGACGCGAGCAGCAGTCCGCCGACGTTTTGCGTCGTGCCCAACGCGGACATGACGCGCTTCTGCTCGTCCGGGTTTGCCGCAAGCGCCATGGCCTCCCGGTACAGCGCAACGGTCTCGTCCGTCGGCCGGGCCGCATCGAGTCCAACCAGCCGCACGTAGCCGCGCAGTGCGGTGATTTGCCGCGGCGAGTTCTTGTCCTTGGCGATGGCGGCCAGTTTGTCGGTTGGCGTGGCGTCAGGCCAGATGCCCAGCGCCTTGACCGCCGCCTCGGCCACGACGTTCTGCGCGTCGTTCAGTGCGTCGTAGATCGTGGGCAACGCGGCCGCGTCGCCGGTTTCGCCGAGTCCTTCAATCACGGTGGCCCGATCTTCGGGCGTCTTCGCCATGGTCAGCGCCTCGGCGTACATCCTGACGGTTTCGTCCTTGGGCCGGTCCGATTTCAGGCCGAGCAGGCGCATCATGCCGCGCAGCGCCGCCGTGGCGGTGTCGCCCGTGGCGGACTTGGCCAGCGCATGCACCTGTTCGAGCGGGGCGGGCGTGGGCCATGCGGCCATCGCGTCCACGGCGGCCTTTGCCGCCGGGCCGTCGGCCGAGATGGCGACCTCGCCGAGCGCGACCAGCGCCGTGTCGTCGGCGATGGCGCCCAACGCCTGGCAGAGCGCCGCCTTTTCCTTGCTGTCCGCACTGGGTTGTCTGTGGGCGATTAGCGCTCCAGGACAGGCTCTGCCGCCCGGAATGCGGGACGGACTCGAAAGCGAGTTCCATTTCTCGGCCGACGATCTTGCCAAAATAGAAGCGGGCCAAGCTATGGC
>CAIJOU010000105.1 GCA_903822375.1 Candidatus Hydrogenedentota bacterium | reverse complement strand
CCTTGCGGGGGCAAAATACAAAGTGCACCTGCTCCGCAGCGAGACGGGAGAATGACATGAGCGAAAACAGTTCGGACAAACGGAGCGCGCTGCTGCACATGCTGCGGCAACTGCTCAAGGAAATGGAGGTCATTTCCTCGCAGGGCGCGGGATACTACACCTGCGCGCCTTTTGCGCGCCGTTTCAACCGGCTGCTCGGCCAGACGCGCACGCTCGGCGACGACAACGGTCTGCTCGCGACCTTCGACGAACTGACCGAGGCGGATCCGAAGGACCCGAGTGAGAAGTACAAGGTGATGATGGGCATCCGTGTCGAGATCTCGCAGCTTATCGCGCTGCTCGACACGATGGGCATGGAGAAGGGCAAATGATGGCCTGGGTGGTGCTGTTCTTCATTGCGGGCATGGCGCTCGTGCTGGTGGAGTTTCTGCTGCCGGGCATGGTGCTGGGCACCATCGGCGCCGGACTGCTCATACTGAGCTGCGTGCTGGGCGTCAAGGCCTATCCCGACTACGCGCTGCACATCATCGCCGGCGAATTGATTGGCGCAGGCCTGTCCGTTATCCTTGGACTGGTTGTACTGACGCGCACCCGCGCGCTTCGCGGAACGCTCACACAGTCCATGTCGCAACAGGCAGAGGACGGCTACGTGAGCGTCCAGTCGGACTTGTCGCTTATCGGCCGGGAGGCGGAGGTGATTACGGCGCTGCGTCCCGCCGGAACGATACGCGTGGACAATCGGCGCATTGACGCCGTGTCGGACGGGGTGTTTATCGAGGAACGCCGGCTTGTGCGCATCCGCGAGGTTTGCGGCAGCCGTGTGGTCGTGGATCCGATAGAAAACTGACAGGCCGCACCCGGAAGAAACGGGCGCGCGCGGAAAGGGAAAGCAGATGCCTACACCACCACTCGTTGCACTGTTGGGGTTGTTCGCACTGGTGGGGATACTCATCTGTGCTGTCGTGGTCCTCACCTACTTCCGCCTGTGGCTGCGGGCGTGGCTGTCCGAGGCCAGCGTCGGCTGGCTGCAGCTGGTCGGGATGAGCCTGCGCAAGGTGAACCCCACGGTCATCGTGGACTCGCGCATCATGGCGGTCAAGGCCGGACTCAACATCACCACCAACGAACTTGAAACACACTACCTCGCCAGCGGCAACGTGATGCGGGTCGTGCAGGCGCTGATCGCCGCAAACAAGGCCAACATCGATCTCACCTTCCAGCAGGCCACCGCCATCGACCTTGCCGGACGCGACGTGCTCGACGCCGTGCGCACGTCAGTGCATCCCAAGGTCATCGACTGCCCGGACCCGACCAAGGGCTCCTCCACGGTCGCCGCCGTGGCCATGGACGGCATCCAGCTCAAGGCAAAGGCGCGCGTGACGGTGCGCACCAACATCAAGCGGCTCGTCGGCGGCGCCACCGAGGAAACG
The DNA here is from genome assembly GCA_903822375.1 of Candidatus Hydrogenedentota bacterium. Classification (GTDB taxonomy): domain Bacteria; phylum Hydrogenedentota; class Hydrogenedentia; order Hydrogenedentales; family CAITNO01; genus CAITNO01. The sequence goes on along the minus strand of CAIJOU010000105.1, from coordinate 6,140 downwards.
ATTATCGCCCGCGTCGGCGAGGGCATCGTCACCACCATCGGCTCGTCCCAATCGCACAAGAAGGTGCTGGAGAATCCCGACTCCATCTCCAAGACCGTGCTCGCCCGCGGACTCGACGCCGGCACGGCCTTTGAAATCCTGTCCATCGACATCGCCGACGTTGACGTGGGCGAGAACATCGGCGCCGCGCTGCAAATCAAGCAGGCCGAGGCGGACAAGCAGATCGCCCAGGCCCGCGCCGAGGAACGGCGTGCCATGGCCCGCGCGAGAGAGGCCGAAATGGTCGCCATGGTCCAGGAAATGCGCGCTCGCGTGGTCGAGGCCGAGGCGGAGGTGCCCCGAGCCATGGCCGACGCACTGCGCTCCGGCAACCTGGGGGTGATCGACTATTACCGCATGAAGAACATCATGGCCGACACGGGCATGCGCGAGTCCATCGCCAAGGCGGACACCCTCATCCCGCCGGAAGAGGGCCCCAAGTGATTGAACTGACGGGGAGATATCGGCCGTGAACGGCTCGATTGGCTTCATCATTTTCATCATCATCACCATCGTGAGCGTCATCAAACGCATTCGCGAGGCGGCACAGGAGGAGCAGCAGCGCCGTTCCATGCCCAAGACCCGCCCCCAGGATCTGCCCGAGGCAACGCGGCGCATGCTCTATGGGGACAGCCAGGTGCCCACCGCCACAGAACGCCGGGCACCGACGCAACCGACCGTCATCGTGGCGCGTCCCCGGCAGGTGGTTGAGGACAATGAGGAAGGTCCGCGCCCCGCGCCGCCGCCACGGCCGGTCTTCCCGCCGCCGCCGCCCCTGACACCGACAGCAAGACCCATGCAGCTGCCCATTCCGCCACGGCCCATGCAGCCCTCGCGCCCTGTCGTCATGCAACCGCGCAACGTGCCGCCCAGACCGCCCCGAACGGTTGCGCCCATGCCCGAACCCAATGTGGCGCGGCAAATTTTGACCGGCGCGGGACGCATGCCCGACAACGCCCCATCCGCCAGCGAAGAGGACGACGGCGGCTGGATGCGCCGTGACCGACAAGAACGGTTCCGCCAAGCGGAACGGGCCCAGGGACAGGCCACGGCCCGCGCAAAGACCAAGCGAAAGAATAGACTTTTCGCGGCGGGTACCGATCTGCGCCGGGCCATCCTGATGAACGAAATCCTCGGCCCGCCGGTCGCCATGCGCGATCCCTTCGGTCCTTTCCAGAACGGGCCAAGTTTGTAGTAAAAGCGGTGCGTTCCCTGGCGCTTCGCGGCACTTCGCGCACCCCACTGACCCGTTCGGGAAGGGGGCAGACAAATTCTCTCTTCTGTGCTATATTTTTTGTGAAGGTTCGTCCGGCGGATCCGGGAGGACTCAGTTTCGGCAGTATCTTTACTCTAACCGCATGGAGGTACTTATGAAGCGCAAGGGATTCACACTCATCGAACTTCTCGTCGTTATTGCCATCATAGGAATTTTGGCAGCCATCCTGCTGCCGGCACTCGCCCGGGCCCGCGAGGCGGCACGGCGGTCATCGTGCCAAAATAATCTCAAGCAGATCGGCCTCGTGTTCAAGATGTATTCCAACGAGTCGAAGGGGGGCGGCTATCCAACACTCAAGCACCGGTCAGAGGATGACACCATCGCGGGTGAGCCCTGCACGAGACTGAGCGGAATTGATTTCATCTTCCAGGGCGACCAGGTATATCCCGAGTATTTGACGGACTACAAAGTGCTGGTTTGCCCGTCCGACTCGGACGGTTCCAGCGCGCTCACGAAAGGGCGCTGGAACGTGGGCAAGGTTCCCACGAACCCGATAAACCCGTGCCGTCTTGACGGGTTGTGCTATGTGTATTTGAGCTGGGCGCTACAGGACCTGTACCAGGGCACACTGGATGTCAACGCGCCGGGCATACCGAGCGACATCATGCAGGCCGTTTCCGAAGGTTATATAAACGTGTCGCTTGCGCTCACGCTGCTGCAACTTTTTGACAAGGTCGACAAACAACACGATCTCAGCCCGTTGGAGCAGGATGTCAAGCTCATGGCCCCCGACAACCGCGTCGCCTACCGCCTGCGCGAGGGCATTGAGCGCTTCCTTATCACCGACATCAACAATGCGGCGGCATCGAACCAGGCCCAGAGCGAAATCTATGTCTTCTGGGACACGACCAGCATAAAGGCCGACAATTTCAACCACATCCCGGGCGGTTCAAACGTGCTGTACATGGACGGTCACACCGAGTTTGTGAAATTCCCCGGCCCCGCCAAGAGCCCCGTCTCGCGCGCGTTTGCATCACTCACCGGAGGTGCACTGCAGCCATAAAGCCAGGGCACGCGCGATCGTTTCTTCTTCTTTGTTCGGGCGACACGAACGTCGTGTCGCCCGGCTCTTTTTGCCATCCCCGCCTTTCTGACATAATCCTTGCCATAGGAGACCCGACATGCGCAATGCTCTGACACTCACCTTGGTCCTGGTTGCGACAATGGCAACGGCGGCGGACAGGGACGGGCCCATTGCCTCGTGGAAAGCCGGCGAGACCGCAACCCAGACCGGCGGACTGAAGCCGCTGGACGGCGCCGACGGCGCTTTCGAAAACGCCTCACGGGCTGGAGCGGCGTGCATCACCCACAGGCCGGGCGTCGATCCCCCGTCCAACTATCTCTATTTCGCATTGGACGAAACCGCGCGCGCGAAAGTCACCGGGCCGCTGTACCTGAGCGTCGAATACTACGACGGGGCGCCCGGCGGCGCCATCACGGTGGAATACGACAGCGCAGGCGGGGCCACCGTCCATGATCGCTATCATCCCAACGAGGAACAATGGGGCGGCGCGATGGCCGGAACAAAGCGCTGGCACACGGCCGTCTTCGCACTAAAGAATCCGCGGTTCAAGGGGGGCGAGAATCTGGGTGCGGACTTTCGCCTCAGCGGGGTGCGCCTCGCCCTGCGTGCGGCCTCAGTGAGCAGCACCGCCCCCGCAAAGCTCGACGCGCTGGCCAGAAACGATGCGCCCCGCCTGCTTTCGCAGGCACACATCGGCTCGGGCGGTCAACTGGTCATCGGGGGCTTTGACCCGGAATCCGAGCAGAGCGCGCTCACCCAGACGCGCCTGCTTGCCGCCGCGCTGCCCGGTCTCAAGGCGGCCGGGGTCACCTGTCACGAGGGCTACGTCCGCTGGAATCTTTGCGAACCCGAACCCGGCAGGTACGACTGGAGTGTCTACGACCGCTATGTCGCACTCTACCGCAAGAACGGCATCAAGTGGGTGCCGTTCCTGATCTTCGGCTCCGCCTACAGCCTGCCCGACTGGTTCTACAAGAAAGAGGGATTTCAGGGCTATGTCTGCCTGGAGCACAACCAGGAATCGGACGTGGCCTCGCTGTGGAGTCCGGCCCTGAAAGAACACCTTGCGAAGTTTCTCCAAGCCTTCGCGGAGCACTATCGCGACACGGGGATAATCGACTACATCCTGCTCGGTATCACCGGCAACTATGGCGAGGCCATCTACGTCGCCAGCGGCAACGATTGGACGGCAAACACCCACGGCGAGTATCACACCCATTCGGGTATTTGGGCCGGCGACCCCTTTGCCGTCGCCGATTTCCGGCGCTATCTCCAGGAGAAACACGGGGATGCGGCCGCCCTCTCCAAGGCTTGGGGCGCACCAGTGGCAGACATTGCCCAAGTAACGCCTTTTCTGCGCAAGGACGCGCCCTCCGACCGGGCCTGGCTCGACTTTGCCGATTGGTATATCGGCGCCATGAACGGCCACACACGGTTCTGGCTGGAGACGCTGCGCAAGTACTACAGCGGCCCGATGGAGGTGTGCACCGGCGGCCATGCGCCGGTCGAGCACGGCGCCGACTTCGGCATGCAGTGCAAGATCGCCGCCGAATACGCCGCGGGTGTGCGCATCACCAATGAGGGCAGCGACTACCGCGGCAATTTCTCGCTGACCCGGTGGGTGGCGTCCGCCAGCCGCCAGTATGGCGGCTACTTCAGTTTCGAGCCCGCCGGCCTCGTTACCCCCGACGGCGTCGTCGGCCGCGTCTACAACGCCTCCACCTCCGGTGCGCAACGCCTCCACTACTACTATCCAAACATCTTCTCGGACGAGCAGGCACACGCCAATTGGGTGAAGTGGGCCCCCGAATACCGTCAACGGAACCCCCGCGTCGAGATTGCCGCGTATTATCCCGAGACCCACATCCGGCTCAACGGGAACAAGTTTCTCGAGCATGCGCAGCCGTTGCGCGACTGTTTCGACTTCGCCTACATGAGCGACGGCCAGATCGCCGACGGCGGACTCAAGAATGTGCGCGCGCTGGTTCTGCTTTGGGGCACCACCGCCGAGAAGGCCACCTGGGATTCCATCGCCGACTGGGTACGCCATGGCGGTTTGCTGCTCTACGCGGACGGAATCGGCCGGCTTCGCACCGTGGAAGGGGACGAATCGGTCCAAGACAGCCTGCTGGGCCCCAATGCTGACCACGGTTGCGGCCGGACGGTCCTCTTCAACGGCGCGTGCAAGAGCGCCGAATACCGGCGGTTCCTCTCTGAAACGCTCGCAAAGGCACCCGAACTCTCCCGCGCCACCCGCGCCATGGTGGCCGCCGATGGGCAGGAAGACCACGTATTTGTAACCGTAACCAGCCCCAACACGCTGGTCTGGTACAACGAAAGCAACCACGCGGCTCAGCGCCTTGGGCAGGGTCTTCCCCCCCATTCCATAGTTTCCACAGGCATACGCGCGAAATGACCCCTGCAGAAGCCACCAGGGACGGCGGCGCTCCCAATTGTCGCCGCCGCGCTTTGCAGAAATGAAACCGATTTGACACCAATCCAGTCTGTGACTAAAATGTGCCCATGGGTCCCGGTGTTCGGGGCCGGGCTCTATGAACGCGAACAGGAGAATGAAACGATGATGAAGAGGACTGCGTTGTATGTGACATTGGTGCTGGCGCTCGTGCTTATCGCCGGCTGCGCGACTTCGGGCAAGTCTGCGGCGACCCCTGAGCAGCAAATCAAGGCCAAGATTGACGCTTGGAAGACCGCTCTGATCGCCAAGGACATCAAGGGCGTGATGGCCAACTTCTCCGAGAAGTTTGCCAATGACCAGTGGGGTGACAAGGCCGGCGCCCAGCGCTTTATCGGCGACGCGATTGACGCGGGCTACCTTGACGGCGTTGAAATTGCCGACAAAGACATGAAGATCAAGGTTGACGGCGAAAAGGCCACCGTGTATCCGATCGACCTGTCCGGTTCGTTCGGCTCCATCACGCTGGAGCTTGGGCTGGCCAAGGAAAAGACCGGCTGGATGGTCGTGGGCGTGGAAGCCTCCGGTCTCTAATTCCCAGTTCTTGACGCTTTTTCGGGACGGCTGGATGCAGATCCGGCCGTCCCGTACTGTTTCAACCCAATGCGCCGAACTGTCGGCAGAGAGTCCCCGCATTCATGAGCCATGCAGACAAAGCCGTGGAACTGGCGCGCGGCCGCCACGCGGCGTTCTTGAACCAGTACGCTGAAATGCTCCATATCCCGAGCGTGTCCACGTTGCCCAAACACCGCGCCGACATGCGGCGCATGGCTGAATGGTGCGCCGCCGAACTGAGCCGCCTCGGCATGACACGGGTCGAAATAAACGAGACGCCCGGCCACCCGATCGTCTACGGTGAATGGCTGAACGCCCCGGGAAAGCCGACGGTGCTCGTCTACGGCCACTATGACGTCCAGCCGGTCGACCCCATCCACGAATGGGAATCAGACCCCTTCGGCGCCGACGTGCGCGACGAGTGGATCTTCGCGCGCGGCGCCTCGGACATGAAGGGCCAATTCTTTGCGCAAATGAAAGCGATGGAATGCCTGCGCGACGCCGACGGCGCGTATCCGGTCAACATCAAGTATCTGCTGGAGGGCGAGGAGGAGATCGGTTCCATCAACCTGCCGGCGTTTATCGACACCCACAAAGAACAGCTTGCCTGCGACGTGACGCTCAACTGCGACGCGGGCATGCACGCGCCCGACATGCCGTCCATCACCTATGCGCTGCGCGGACTGGCGTATTTTGAAATCGAACTGCGCGCCGCCGGACACGACCTGCACAGCGGACTCTTCGGCGGTTCGGTGCGCAATCCCATCCACGTG
>CAIJOU010000104.1 GCA_903822375.1 Candidatus Hydrogenedentota bacterium | reverse complement strand
TTGTCAAAAAAGTGGTTCATGAACCATTGGCAGCGGACGTTCACCTCAAGCGCGATATCCATCGTGTGGGGATAGCCTTCAAACTTCTCGTACTGAACGGGCACGCCCAGTTCTTTCAGTTTGGCGTAAAGCAGGTCGGACTGTGACATGGGCACGGTGTCGTCAATCGTGCCCTGCATGATCAGCGTGGGCGGCGAGTTCTTCGTGACGTGGGTGATTGGGGAGGCCTGGGCATACTGCTCCGGGACCTCGGCATAGGTCTTGCCGCCAAAGAACTTCTTGATGGTCGAATTGTCGCGCGCCGCCGGAAGCGTTATGTCGGTCGGCCCGTAAAGGTCCACCACCACCTGCACCGCGCTGCTTTGGTCCGCATAACCGCCATCGCCCTCCAGTTCTTTTACGCCGGACGAATAGCCGAGCATCAGGGACAGGTGCCCGCCGGCCGAACCGCCGATGGCGGCGACGCGGTTCTTGTCAATGTGGTACTTGTCCGCATTGGCGCGAAGGAACCGCACGGCGCACTTGGCATCCTGCACGCAGGCCGGGTACGGGAACTTGTCGGCAAAGCGATAGGTGATGCTCGCAACGACGTAACCGCGCTGCGCGTAGCGCAGGCAGTAGTACTTGTAGTCCGTGGTCTTGCCGGAGGTCCAGCCACCGCCGTGAATGAAGATGAGCAGGGGCAGCGGCTTGTCGTTGCCCTTGGGCAGGTACAGGTCCAGTATCTGCCGCGGATCGCCCTGGGTGCTGTATTGCAGGCCCGAAAGCAGTTCCACATTGTCGGGAACGGCCATCGGCACGTTGATGTCGAGCAGCGTCAACTGCCCCGCCGCCGCCGCGAGCAGGAGTTGGGCCTGTTCGGTAAAGCCTGTGGGGATTTCGGGCGGCGTCGGCGCGGCGAGCAGCGCGGCCTCGTCCAGGGCATGGGCCGCCGGAACTGCGGCAACGCAAGAAACCGCGGACAGCACCGCGGCAAACAGTCTGAATCTAAAATGCACGTTCATGAAGAACTCCTTTTCGATTGGCTTCAGGCCATTGGACTATCATCACGGGCTGAAAGTTCCATGAGCACCTCGACGTGGGGCGTGTGGGGAAACATGTCCACGGCTCGTATTCCGTCCAACCGGTAGGCTTCCAGGTAACTGGGCAGTTCGCCCGCCAGCACCTTGGGGTTGCAGGACACATACAATACGCGCGGCGGGCGCAGTTCCACCAACCGGCGAATCGCCTTCGGGTGCATTCCCGAACGCGGCGGGTCGAGCACCACGGCCACATTGCCCTGAAATCCGCCCGCCGTTAGCCGGTCCCGGAGGTAGTTCTTCACCTCGTCGGTAATGAACTCCACATTGTCGATCCCGTTGACGGTCGCGTTATGGCGGCCGTCCTCGGAGGCGGCGGCGACGTTCTCCACCGACCAGACCCGCTCCACGAGGTCGGCGCAGGAAAAGGCGATGCTGCCCATGCCGCCGAAAAGGTCATAGAGGGTATCGGGCGCGACGCGGCGCACCCAGGCCCGGATGAGCCCGTAAAGGCGCTCCGCCCCCAGCGGATTGGTCTGAAAGAAACTCAGGGGCGAGATGCGGAAAGACAGGTGCCGGCCGTTCTCTCCGTTCAACGCGGCCAGCGCGACGACAGGGTCTTCCCACGTGTCGCGCGGCGGCTCTTCACGGATGACCAGCGATTCCTCGATCGTCGGTGCGCCGTACAGCAGTTCCAGTTCGTCGGCCGTGGCCACCTCCGCGCCTCCGCTGAAAATGCCCCGGTAGATAGTGTCGGCATTGAAGTTCTCCCGGACGGCCCTGACAAACGGCTCCGTGTCCAGCGGGCCGGGCGAGGTGATGAGCACGACCATGCGCTGTCCCGTGCGTTTGGCATCGCGCACCAGCAGTGCGCGCAGAAAACCCTCCTGCCGGCGCGTGTCGAATCCGGTTAATCCAAGGGGCCGATGCCATGCGTTGACCGCGGCAAACAGCCGGTCCACGCCCGCGGGACCAATCCGGCACTCGCCGGTTTCCAGCGGCCAGGACCAGCGGCCCTTCTCCTTGAAGCCCAGCACCGTCTCCCGCACAAAGCCCGGCGGCGGCGCTGTCTCGTAACGTTTTGGCGTGAAGACGGGGTCTATCTTGTTGCGGTACTGCCACAGCACGGGAGAGGGCATAACATCGATCGGGCCGTCCCAGAAAGGGGCAAACAGCATGCGCAACGCGTCCGCCTTGTTCGCGAGTTGCACGTCATAGGGAATATCCTGCGCGGCACAGCCGCCGCAGCGGCCAAAGTGCGCACAGAGTTCGGTCGAATTCATGCGGAGCCCTCTTCATCGGGTCCAAGCAGCGGAAGCAGCTCTTCCAGACGCGAAATGGTTGCGTCCGGCGCGGCATCGCCGGGTTGCGGCTCAAAGTGCTCCGGCGGTGCCCACCGGGTAAAATGCACCATGGGCATACCCGCGCGTTTGGCGCCCTGCACGTCCGCCAGCCAGTTGTCGCCGACAAACAGCGTTTCCTCCGGGGAGGTGCCCAATTCGCGCAGGCTCGCGGCGAAGGTGTCGGGGTGCGGCTTGACCAGACCGAGGTCACCCGACACGACCACACTGTCGAAGTGGGTCGTGAGCCGCATACGGTCCATGCTCTTGCGGATGGCAAGGCCGTCGGGGTAGTTCGACAGCAGGCCCAGTTTGAACCGCTTCCGAAGCGCGGCAAGCAGCGCCGCCACCGCCGGTTCCGCCTCGACCACGGCGATGAAAGCCGCACGGCGCGCCTCCAGCAGCGCGGCGAGTTCATCCGCGCGGGCCTCTCGAACATACAGGTCCCGAATCAGGGCGGCGGTCATCTCCACCGGGTCGCTCTCACGGTACGCTGGCGGGTCGCCCGCATAAGGCGCCATTCGGTCCGCATTGCGGTGCGCGGTGTACCGGGCCCGGTCAAAGGTACCGTAGTGTGACTCGATCGCCTTGCCCAACCGCCGGTCGAATTCATCGACCTGCGCGCGGCCGAACGCGATGAGAGTGTTGCCGTAGTCAAAGATGATGGCCTTGATATTGGGGAATTGGGGGATCTTGGTCATTACTGCTCCGGATAGTGCTGTGTGAAAGTTCTTCGTCAAGTAGATTCAATGTCGAGTTTAATGGACTATACGGACGGCATGGACACTATGGACGACACATGGGTCATTCCATTTCTTTCCATATTGTCCATACCCTCCATATAGTCCATTGCCTGGAAACACCGCTTTGCCAGTAGCCCTACTGCCATCACCCCTTCTTCTCCAGCTTTGCCGCGGCCAAGTCATCCAGCTCATAGCGGATGCTCTGCGTCACAGGGAAACGGAATCCGGTTTTGGGGTCTAGGTCGAGGTCCATCACCTTGAGCGCGACCGGGTGCTGGTCCCGCTTCCACTGGCTCTGCGCGAATCGCCGCGCGAAGTCGGCCGTCCAGGTGCGCAACTGTTCCGGGTCGTGGTCGGTGTGCCTTTGCACAATCACCTGCCAGCAGTCGGCCAGCGACATGCGCCGCCGCGCGTACAGGTACATTAAATCGTCGAGCACGACGTAGGGCATGAGGTCCTTTTCATCCTGCTGGTCCGGGGCGAGTTCGGCGCTCGGCGGAATGGCGAGCACCTTTTCGAGCGCCTTGATTCCGTCACGCCTTGCCAGATACTCGAGCAGGCGCGAAACGATGGTCTTGGGAACGTTGGCGATGGGCGAATAGCCGCCCTGGTTGTCACCGCCGGTGGTGCTGTAGCCGACGGCCGCCTCGCTCAGGTTTGAGGTGACCAGCAGCAGTCCGTTGGCGCTGTTGCCCCAGTTGAGCATCATGGCGCCGCGCACGCGGGCCTGCAGGTTCTGCTTCGCCATGGGCGCGATCCTGTCCGCACCGCCGAGAATCTCGGCGGCTTTCTTTGCCGCCATCACGGCCTCGTCGTGGATGCTCACCACCTTGAACGGCACGCCCAGTTCCCCGGCCAGCGACTGGGCCGCGTCGAGCGTTCCGGCGCTGCTGAGCGCCTGGTTGGGCAGATAAATTGTGCTGACCCGCTTGGCGTACTCATCCGCCTTCGTGCCCTCGCCCAGTGACTTGGCGGCCTCCACGGCCATCAGCAGGCACAGTGCGCTGTCGCGCCCGCCCGACAGGGCAATCAGGAAGCGTTCAAACGCGCCCACCTTTTCAAAATAGTCCCGCAAACCCAGCACCAGCGCGTCAAACAACTCGTCCAGCGCTGGGTCCCGCCCCTCGTCCACGGATGCCTTTCCGGGAATGCGCACATAGAAGTTCTGCGGCAGACACGCGGCGTACTCGGCCACGGACGCCTGGCGGTACTGCACGTTGTCGCAGTCGATGGTGCGCACGCCGTTGTGTCCCGCGTCGGCAACCTCCTGGCGCCATGTGGTGTTTTCCGCACGGATGCGGTCCAGATTGTCCAGGTCAACGATGCCGGTCGTGAGCGACGAGTATTTGCGCGAGAGCAGCGGCCCCTCGCATACCAGTCCCTCGGGCGTGGCGATCAGCCCGCCGCCGTCAAACACAAGCCGGCTGTTGTCGCAGCCGAGCAGGTTCGCATAGGCGTAGACAGACTTGAGCGTGTTGGCCGCGCCGAGCACGAGCCGCTTGCGGTCCTCGTTCTTCAGCGGGGTGAAGGGCGACGCGCTGGGATTGCAGATGATCTCCGCGCCCGCCCGCGCGCGGTCGCCCGCGGGCGACGACGCGGACCACAAATCCTCGCAGATCTCGGCGGAAACGCGGCCGAAGGGCAGCGAGAACACGAGGTCCCCCGCGGGCACGCCGTTAATCTCGGTGACGCCGCCGGACCATGCGGTCCAGTTGCGGCCCTCGTAAAAGATGCTGTAGGTGGGCAGGTGCCGCTTGAGCACGAGCCCGCGGATGATTCTGTCGCTGACCAGCGCGGCGGCGTTGTAGATCATCGCGCCCATGCGCACGGGCAGGCCGATGAACGCCGTGATGCCGTCGCACTCATCGGCCAGTTCGGCCAGCGCGGCCCAACTGTAGCGGGTCACGTCGGGCCAGAACACGCGGTCCTCCAGGCTGTAGCCGGACACGGCCAGTTCGGGGGTGACCAGCAGGTGCACGCGCCGTTTTCGCGCCGCATGGATAACGGCGCGCAAACGCTCCGTGTTGCCGGCGAAGTCGCCGACTTTCACCGACACGGAAGCGACGCCAATTTTGACCAGTCGCATGGTTTTCCGGCTCCACGTTCGGCCGCCAAACGGCGGCCGGCCGTCAGGCGAGTTCGGGGTTTGTCATCATCCGGTCTTTCATCCCGCCCAGTTCCTCGGACAGAAGAACGCGGTATATCTCCGGGTTGCGCAGGCGCTTAAACTCTTCGGGCAGCGCCGCAATGGCGTCGAGCGCGCGGCGGCGCACCTGGGCCACCGGCTCGCGCGGCGCCAGCCGCACGCCGTCGGCAAAGACGGGTTTGAGCAGCGCTTCAGCCCGCGCGGCGCCCTCAATCTGCGCGGGACGGTGCGGCTGTTTTTGGGACCGCCCGCCAATCGCGCCCGATTCCGGCCAGGGGCTTCCCTCGCTGCAGAGCATGTCGCCCAGGGGGCGGTCATCGGCATCGTAGTAGCGGACAATCTGCTTGCGGCCCGGGTCGGTCGCCTTTTCCGCGTTGGACGACAACTTCATGCGCGGCTGCCATCCCTGGGGACCCTGAATGGCCGTAAGTTTGTACACGCCGCCAAGGGCCGGCGCGTCGTAGGCGGTGATCAACTGCGTGCCCACGCCCCAGCCGTTGATGCGCGCACCCTGGCGCTTGAGGTCGGCGATGAGGTCCTCGTTGAGGTCGTTTGAGGCCACAATCAGCGGGTCTTCCAGACCCGCCTCAACCATCATGCGATAGGCCATCTTGCTCAGCTTGGCAAGGTCGCCCGAATCGAGCCGGATCGCCGCGCGCACATTCACGCCCTGGGCGCGCATTTCCTGGAAAACGCGGATGGCGTTCGGCACGCCGCTCTTGATTGTGTCATAGGTGTCGACCAGCAGGATGCACCGGTCCGGGTACTGGCGCGCGAAAGCGCGAAACGCCTCCAACTCGCTGGGAAAACTCATCACCCAACTGTGCGCGTGCGTGCCCGAGACGGGAATGCCGTAGGTCTTTCCCGCCAGGACGTTGGACGTGGACGTGCAACCGCCGATGTGGGCGGCGCGCGAACCGGTCACGCCGCCGTCGGGACCATGGGCCCGGCGCAGACCGAACTCCATCACCGGCTCGTCGTTGGCGGCCAGGCAGATTCGGGCCGCCTTGGCGGCGACAAGTGTCGAGTAGTTCATCAGGTTGAGCAGGGCGGTCTCGATTAACTGCGCCTCAAGAATCGAGCCCTCCACCTGCACGGCGGGTTCATAGGGGAAGACGATTGTGCCCTCGGGCACGGCGCGCACCGTGCACCGGGGCCGGAACGCGCGCAGGTAGTCAAGAAAGGACTTGTGAAACACGCCCAGCGAGTCGAGATAGGCGATGTCGCCCTCCTCGAAGCGCAGGTGCTCAAGATAGTCGAGCAACAGGCCCAGCCCGACACTTGGGGCAAAACCTGTATGCGGCGGCAGTGCGCGGAAGAAGTAGTCAAAACTGACACGCTGGTCGGTGCGCCCCTCGTGCCACTGGCCCGCCATCATGGTCAGTTCATAGAAGTCCGTCAGCAGCGCGAGGCCCTCGCGCCGAAACCAGGGTGAATCGGGGGTGTTCATGAGATGTTCGGGCTGCGCAAGAACTGGACCCCGGCCTTGTGCAGTTCCTCCATGGCGGACTTGCCGGCTTCCGCCGCAACCGCCTGGACGGCGTCCGCAACCACCCACACACTGAAACCCTCTTTGAGCGCATCCAGCGCGGAATGGCACACGCAGTACTCCATGGTCAGCCCCGCGATGAAAACCTGGGTCACGCCGCGCCTGCGCAGCCATTCGGCCAGACCCGGCACTGAGAATGCGCTGTACTGCTCAACTTCGGAGCTGGTGCCCTTCTCAATAAAGTACGCGTCGAGCGGCACGCGCAGGTCGCCGCGAAACTCTGCGCCTGGAGTGTCCTGAATGCAGTGCCGCGGCCAGCTTCCGTCCCGAAACTCCGGGCTGTCACTGAAACTGCAGTGGTCCTCCGGATGCCAGTCGCGGGAGAAAACAATATGCTCAAACTTGCCCATGATACGGTTGATGGGCGAAACCACGGCTTCGCCCCGGGGCACCGCCAATGCGCCGCCGCTGCAAAAGTCATTCTGCACGTCCACCACGATGAGGGCGTCCGTGTCCTCTATCCGCATGCGTACTTCTCCTACTAACCCACCTCAGTCAAATACTTTACAACTTCGTGACGGTCAAACACCAACAACGTCCCGCCTTACTCGACGGGCACCAAGATTGATTCCACAGCGTCATGCAGCTGGTTTGCGAGCGTATATTTGTCTTCTGCAACGATCGGGTCCGGCGCAAAGCGCACCACCAGATCGTGCCAAGGTAGCGAAAGCAGCCCCAGGAAGTACTTGTAGAACGGTCCCCGGTTCCCCCAAAGCGCTTTTTCCTCCTCCGAAATCCCCCCGATCATCTTGGCCCGTTCCGCGTCCGGGCCGTAGACCACCGCCTTGGACGCCAGTGGCCAGCCCGCCGGAGTGCGGTAGGTCACGCTTGCATAGTGCACGGGATATCCAATCATTGCGGCCGATTCCAGCATGCCCGCACGAAAACGGCGCACAAAGCGACCGGGGGAAATGTCACCCTCCGGCGCGATTACGATATTCTGTCCGTTTCGGAGTTCGTTGATGATGCGCTCGTTCAGGCTGGCCGTTTCCGATTTCTTCTGGCTGACCCAGAGCGGGTCCAGTCCGGCTATTAGACGGCCCAGCACCGGCTGGCCCTTGACATACATGGCAATCGAGCAGGTCATGTCGAACATCGCATTGATGGCGAACGCCTCAATGCCCGTGATGTGATTTGTCACCAGAAAGAACGGTTCCGGCGGAAAGGTGCCGCGCGCCGCCAGCCTCGTTCCCATAGTCGCCAGCATGCCCCTGCACCAGAGTCGCGACACGCTCTTGCGGGCGTTCCGCAGCCGACGCCGTGACACCAGACCGAGCGGCGCCAGCGCCAAATTCATCAGCCAGCACCAAAGCGTCCACACCGGCAACGCGACCAGGCGCAAAACCGCACGGAAGGGATACCAAAGCGGAAATCCCGGGAACACCCACGTGCAGTAGTAAATCAACGGGGGTGACTCGTTCATGATTCAATTCTCCGGCTGTTGCCCATGGTGCGGAAAGGCGCGATTATAGGAGATGGCGGGAATGGCAGTCCACTCGTTCGGGAAAACCGCCGAAACCGGCTAACACACGCTGGGCAGGTGCCTCACAATCTTTTCATGGTCAAACGCCAGTGGCGGAAGGGCATCCATGGGAAACCAGCCCGCTTCGGCCGCATCGTCACCGCCGATGGCAACGGCATCAGGCGGGGCCTCGCCCCAATACACCACCGAAATGCTGCGCCCCCGCGGGTCGCGGCCCGGGTCGCCAAAGGTGTGCAACTGGCGCAGTGCAAACCCCGTCAACCCCGTTTCCTCCGCAAGTTCACGGGCGGCGGCCGCTTCCAGCGGTTCATCCATCTCCACAAACCCGCCAGGCAACGCCCAAGAGCCCTCAAAGGGCGGGCGTCCGCGCCGGATCAGCAGCACATGGCGCTTCCCTTCCCGCATGGAGAGGATCGCCGCGTCCACCGTCACCATCGGACGGGGATAGTCATAGGTGTAAGTGCCTTTTTCGGCCATGGCTCGGACCTCCTCTCTTTTTTGAGTGCGGTGGCCATGCCGCCGCTATTCTTTGCCGGGGCCATGCCCCGGCACGACGGAAGCTGCGCTTCCGTCAAAGCGGCGGCATGGCCGCCGCACTCAAAAGAGGCGCCATCATCCCTGCCGCAGGTCCTCCACAGCCGTTGCAAAGCCTTCCACGGTGTTGTCCTGGAGCGTGTTGCCGCCGGTTTCGGCGCCGATGCGTATACCTACGCGCTTGGCCGGACCGCGGGTGTCACGGATTTCGTTCCGGGCAAGCGTGTTGCCCGCCGTAACCCCCTGAATATCGACGGCTACACCGTCCTCGGGGCCGCTGTCGACAATGCGGTTGTTTTCGACTAGGTTGCCCTTGGCCGTGTAGCCCTCGCCGCGCTCGGGCCGGAACAGTAGTCCGTTTTTGCCGCTGCGCGCAATCTCATTGTCGCGGACGATGTTCTCGTCGTCGCGGTGGCCGATGGAAACGCCGCAGTCCATATTGTCGGCAATCATGTTCTTCTCGGCAAGGCCGTACTTGGTGCCCCAGCAGAAGAACAGGCCGATGGAATTGCGTTCCAGCCGGTTGTTTCGCATCACGGGCCGCTGCGAGCCCGACCCCGGGTGCAGGCCCAGCCCGGCGTTGTCATGGCTGTGGCAGTCCTCCACCGAAACGTCGTGGCAGATCTGCCAGCTTATGCCGTCGCCGTTGTAGTTGCGCGCCGTCACGCCGTGGATGCGCACGCGGCTGCAATCCTGCAACCAGATGCATCCCGCATAGTTGCCGTCGAGATTGGCGTTGTTCGCGCGGTTCCCGTCGAGCACAAGGTCCTCAATGGCGAAGTCGGCCGTTTCCTCGGCCGTAATCATGGGGAAAAGGGTCGAGACTGTCGGCTTCATTTCCTTCCAGTAGTTCATGCGCGGCGCCTTGTCCAGCTTGAAGCGGTTGCCGCTGCGGGCGATGAGCGTTCGCTTGGCCACGTCACGCCCGCCATTGTTGGGGTTCTTGGTGATGAGCACAACGCCGTCGCCCACGCGGAACCCGTCGGGATTCTCCAGCGTGAGTTCCTGGTCAAACCAGTCCGAATCGGCGGCCAGCGTCGTTTCAACGGAGGCTTCCTTGATGAGCACACTGTCGACGCCGCTGCCCAGCAGCCTCACCCCCGACTGGATGCGCACGGCATTGCGCAGCCGGTATTCGCCCGGCAGGATTTTCACCGTGCCGCCGCCCAGCCGGACCACGTAGTCCACCGCCGCCTGAAGGACCCGGTCCGTGGTGCCGACAAGGTCCGCCTCCTTCGGACCGACCGTCATGACCAGCCGTTCGTCCCACACGGGTTCAACGGCCGTGTCACCCGAGGTGGCCCGGGGCCGGGTCACCTTTGGCATGTCGACGCCCCACGCCGCCGCCGTCCATGCGGCGGCCAGTCCGGCACCCGTGTTGCGCAGCCAATCGCGACGCGACAATCCCATGGATCAATGCTCCCATGACCGGATAACTCCGGCACCTGTTTTCCGCCGCTGTCCCCCAAATGTCACGGATCCAGCGTTCAACGGTAGTAATACAGGCTGTGACCGCGTCATGCAACTTTTTTCCCCGAAAGGATATTAAAGTCTTACGACGGCTGTCGGCAGGCCAATGACCGGCTGACGGTCCGGTTCGCGATTGGGATGCGGACCGGACGGATGGCAACGGGGCGTGACAGCGCAGCGGAGGTTGAGATGAGCACAAAGAACATGTTCAGGCTGATGGTTATCATGGTGGCCGTGATTGCGGTGCTTGGCCTTGCCGGGTGCAAGCACAAGAAACCGCCATTGAACACGGGTTTCAACGCAGGCGCGGGCGGCGCGGGCTTTGGAAACGGCGCGGGCGGCGATTCCAGCAGCAGCGGCGGACTGCCCGGCTTCGATCAGGCGGGAACGCACTTTGAATCGGGCAGCAAGTACGGCCTCCAAACCATCTATTTCGACTATGACAGTTCGGCCATACGGTCCGACGCCATGGCGACGCTGAAGGCAAACGCGGAGAACATCAAGAAGGTTCCCGGAGTGATGATTCAGATCGCGGGCCACTGCGACAGCCGCGGCACCCAGGAATACAATCTTGCCCTGGGCGAACGCCGTGCGCTGGCGGTCCGTGCCTACCTGACGCAGGTGGGCGTCCCCGGTGACCGCATGACCACGATCAGCTACGGCGCTGAATCCCCCGCCGTTCCCGGCAACGGCGAATCGGCATGGGCGAAGAACCGCCGCGCCGAGTTCAACGTGTCGCGATAGCTGAATTCAAGTTACCCATCCGGGCAGTCCGGCCCCGCAGGCCAGACTGCCCGGTTTCTTTTTGCCCAGTCGCGGGGTTCAATTCACCTTCAGCGTACGTTCTTCAGCTTGACCGGTGGGGGCAATCACCAACTGCACCGCTCCCGTATCGCCTGCAACCGGCTCCACTGTGAATCCCTTGCCGGACGGATTCAGCATTGCCGCGTCCTTACTGGTAAAGATGCTCTTGGGCAGGTAAACCTTTGTGGGTGCTTTCACCGCGGGGTCTTCTTTCCACGTGCAGGTAAACTTGCCCGCGGCGAAATCCGTCTTGTAAGACAGCAGCAAACCGTTGACCCGGGCCGGAATGGGGCGCTGAAACACTTCCGCGCAGGCCCCCCTGTCCAGATTGCCCTCATAGGCCCAATAGGTCTCGTTCAGCAAGTACTTCTCCATCATCGCGATGTTGAACCGGGCCGTGGGAAGAATCGCCGGGTTCCCGCCGCCCAGCGCGCCCCACTCGCCGATAAGCACGGGCATGTTCATCTTCTTGCCCGTCTCGGCGTGCCGACGGTAGATCAGTTCAAGACGTTCATCACTGGCCAGCGCCAAGTCCCGGGTGTCGACCACGATGTCGTAGGCGTGGGGGGCAAAGATCTGCAACGCATCAGGCTTGCCCGCGCCATCCATGACCGGCGCGACGCCCGTGGGGATGCCCATGTTCGCCGACATGCTCGTTTCCAGGAAGACGCTGTGATTGGCGTCGACGGTCCGGATGGCATCGCGCACACGCTGGAACATGGGCACCATCTGCGTCCGTTCAAAGGTGGAATAGACCGGTCCGCCCGCATCGAGAAGCTTATTGTAGATGTCCATGTCTTTGAGGCGCGCCATGAGCTTGCTGCGTCCTTCCCCGGTCATCCACTGAACCAGCACCTCGGCCGGCGAGGTTGCCGGGGCTGGTGCGTCCTTCTCGGAAATGCCCTGGGCGGCGGCATTCAATATCGCCTCCATGGCCTGCAGGTTGCCGCTGCCGATATTCGGTTCGTTGAACAAGTCGTAGCCAATCACCGCAGGCTCATCCTTGTAGCGCCCGGCAACCTTTTTCCACGCGGCCGCGAAGTGGTCCTGCACGCCTACCCCGTCGGCACAGGCCTTGTTCGTCCAGAAATTGTCAAAGGCGCGCTGGATGGCGGGACTGGTCAAATAGGCGTCGTCCCAGACCGCGCCGCCCCCTGCCGGATGTGTCTGGTCGTCAATCAGCGTCGCCCATTCCGGGGCACCGTCGGAATACTTGTAGCTGAACAGGTCCTGGTGCATGTCGAGAAAGACATAGAGGTCATGGGCCCTGGCTTGGGCAATCAGTCCGTCCAGCTTTTTGAGGTACTCCTCGTCAAACTGGTTGATTTGCGGCTCCAGCCCGTCCCAGAGGATACCCAGGCGGATGCAATTCCAGCCCCAGGCGTGCATTTGCGCAAAATTCTGGTCCGTCACCCGGGGTTGATAGTTGTCGGCACGCGATTTGTTGATGACCGACGCCCCGTGCATCAGGACCTGGCGGCCTTCGGGATCAATGAATTGCTGATTTCGGGTCGTTACAAAAGACGAGGCCCCGGCGACCGGCACCAAGAACAGTGCGGCTGCCACAGCCAGTATATATACAAGTTTGTGCATTGAATCCATTACCTTTGGGTTGCCGTCCTGCCGGACGCCCTGTTTGTGTGAAGTACTCAGACCATCGCAACGGCAATTTGGTTTTTAGTTCGCGTGTGCTATCTTAACTTCCGTAATCCAACCCCGGAGTTAATCCCATGGCCCTCAAGATAGCTTTCATCGGTGCCGGCAGCATCGGCTTTACCCGTAAGTTCATCCACGACCTCATGGCCGTCCCCGAACTGCACCATGCCCACCTCGCGCTGACCGACATCAGCAGGCGCAATCTCGACATGGTCCACCGGCTGGTCAAGCGCGACCTGGACGCAAACGACGTCAAGGCGGCGCTCACGGCCACCACCGACCGGCGCGCCGCGCTCAAGAACGCGAATTACGTGTTTTCCGTGGTGCGCATCGGCGGGTTGGAGGCGTTCCAGCACGACATAGACATTCCGCTCAAGTACGGCGTGGACCAATGCGTGGGCGACACGCTCGCGCCGGGCGGCATCCTCTACGGCCAGCGCAACATCCCGGTCATCCTCGATTTCTGCAGGGACATCCGCGAGGTGGCCGCGCCGGGCTGTGTGTTCATGAACTATGCCAACCCCATGGCCATGAACACCTGGGCCGCCAACCAGTATGGCGGTGTGTTCACCATCGGCCTTTGCCATGGCGTGCACGGATCCTGGGGACAGATTGCCGAGGTGCTCCAAGTGCCTATGCAGGAACTGGACGTGGTCGCCGCAGGGATCAACCACCAGACCTGGTTCATCTCGGTGAAGCACAAGGGCAAAGAAATGACTCCCTTCCTGCTGGACGGTTTTGAGAGGCATCCCGTCTTCAGCAAGACCGAAAAGACGCGCATCGAC
>CAIJOU010000103.1 GCA_903822375.1 Candidatus Hydrogenedentota bacterium | reverse complement strand
GCTGGCGGATATCGCGGAAACCATGTCACTGGGTGGCGAACAATGGACGGACGTTGACCGCCAGGGTGTCGCGCTTGCGATGGACACACTCCAGGAGGTGCTGGCCCTCTTCTCCCGGATTGACAACCGTGAGGTTCCCCGATTCATACGGGGCATTGAAGCCGTAGAGAGAGATTGGTACCAGACGCTATGCGCGGGAAAGTAGGTTGCCGCTTCAGGTAACGAGCGCTCCAGCCAATAGCAGGGCACCGGTGGTCACCACATCTTCTTCCAGTTCGCAGGCGGAAAGAAGGTACATTCCCCGATAAGGTCCGAAGATACGGCGGTCAAGCGCCTCGTGAAGCGGGCGCAGCAGAACATCGCCCATCAACGCCACGCCTCCGCCCAGCGCGATGCGCTCCGGGTGGAAGATCGTGATGACATTGGCCATGGCCAACGCGACCGTCTCCGCCACATGATTGACTTCCCCCACGGCGAAAGCGTCACCCGAACGGGCCGCTTCGGAGAGCAGGGCGCAGGTTATACGCTGTGCGTCGCCGCCGCAGAGATCGTGCAGTGGGGCGCCCCAGTTCAGGGTGCCCATTCGGCGCAGGCGCCGCTCAATGGCCCAACCCGAGCACAGGTTTTCCAGCTTGTCCGCCCTGCCGGGCGCATCCGCCGTCCAGTCGGGGACCCAGGTATGTCCGATCTCACCCGCGCCGCGGCCCTGGCCGTTGTGCAGTCGACCGTCCACCACCAGCGCGCCGCCGATGCCGCTGCCGATGTTCATGTAGAAGAAATTCTTGGTTCCCCGGCCGAGTCCCTTGCAGTATTCCGCCCAGCCCGCGGCGTTGGCGTCGTTTTCGACTATGGTCGGTAGACCATGCAGTTTCTCAAACCAGCCCTTCAACTCCACCCCTTCCCAACCCTGTATCTGGTGCGATACCAGCACCCTGCCCGTCGCCGTCTCGACGGGGCCGCCAAAGCCGACACCTATTGCCTTGGGTGCACGTCCGTCGCTGTGTGCCTGTGCCAAGAGTTCAGGAACTGCCGTTCCAAACCACTCCAGGATTCCCTGGGCCCCGCGCTCCCGGTCAACGTTGCCGCGAAGTACCCTGATGATGGTCCCATCAGACAAGCCTTCCGTGGCCTGCAGTTTGGTTCCGCCTATTTCGAGCCCAAGCACAGAGTGTATAGACGCCATATCCTTTGAGTACTCCTCTCAATTAAGTCAGTATCCGTTCTTCTCATCGGCGGTGGCTAGAATAGCCCGGTCACTTTTCCCGTCTCAACATCCACGTCGATGCGGCGGAATGCGGGGTCGGACGCGGTTCCGGGCATGAGTTTTATGTCACCGGCAACCGGCACGATCAAACCGGCACCGTGATACACGAGCACGTCGCGCACGGGAAGGGTCCAATCCCTTGGGCGTCCCTTTAGGGTTGGATCATGGGAAAGGCTCAGGTGAGTCTTGACCATGCATACACCCAGATGGTTCAGGGTCTCATCGGCCTGAAGCGCGGCCAGTCTGCTTTCGGCCTGCGCCGTGTAGGAAACACCGGCCGCACCGTAAACCTCGCTCGCTATGCGCGATATCTTGTCCTTAATGCTGAGATCATCCTCGTACAGCAGACGGAACCGTGTGGGCTGTTCGCACTGCTCAATGACCATCTCGGCCAATTCGCGCGCGCCGTCGCCGCCGTCGGCCCAATGCGTTGATATGGAGAGCGGCACGCCCATGGCCCGGGCAGCAGAACGCACAACAGCGATCTCGTCCGGAGAGTCGGTGGGAAAGTGGTTGAGACAAATCACCGGGCGAACGAGGCTCTTCTTGACGGTCTCCACGTGGGCGACAAGATTGGATATGCCTTTTTCAACGAGGTCAGGTCTGGATTGGGTGTACACCGGGTCCAGCGGCTTGCCGGGCACCACGGATGGGCCGCCGCCGTGCATTTTGAGCGCGCGCACGGTGGCCACGATGACAGAGCAGTTGGGCGCAAGCCCGCTCATTCGACATTTCAAGTTCCAGAACTTCTCAAAACCAATGTCGGCTCCGAAGCCGCTTTCCGTCACCAGGTAGTCCGTAAGCCGCAGTCCGAGCAGGTCGGCGACAATCGATGACTGTCCGATGGAAATATTTGCAAAGGGACCGGCGTGCACCAGCACGGGCTGACCCTCAAGGGTCTGCATCAGGTTCGGGTTGATCGCGCGATACATGAGGGCTGTCATCGCACCGTCGACTTCGAGGTCTTTCGT
>CAIJOU010000102.1 GCA_903822375.1 Candidatus Hydrogenedentota bacterium | reverse complement strand
TCGTTTGCATGGCACCAGCGGGCACTGAACCGACCAAAGACTCAGATAAGATGTTCTAGGGCATCCAAGCACAACAGCAATATACACTGAGCTCTAGGGAACGAATATGTATCGTAATGGGCTTGGGCCCGGAGTCCATTTAGAGGAGCCGTCCTCATGAGAGAATTCGCAGTCATCTACGAACAAGGGGAGCACAATTGGGGTGCCATCGTACCTGACCTGCCGGGGTGCGTGAGCATTGGCGATACGCTGGAACAGGTCCAAGTGAACGTCAAGGAAGCCATCGAACTCTATCTGGAAGAATTGCAGGAAAGGGGAGAGCCTGTTCCGGAATCCAAACACAGAATCGGCAGTGTAGTTGTGGCTGCCTGAGCACAAACAGTCAATGGCTGACCGGGTGCGCAGTTCGTTTCCTGTTTCTTCCGTACATTGAAGAGCAGAAATTCACCGTCCGCGCCCCACGCCATTCCCAGAATTGTCAACTGTCAATTGTCCATTGTCAATTCCTCCAATAGACTTCCCTTCGCCCCGTCTGCTATCATCCTAATGTGGCATTTTGGCCACGTTTAAGGAGTTTTCCCTTATTTTGTTTACCGATTTCCTGAAGAAAATCTTCGGCACCAGCACGGAACGCGACATCAAGCGGCTACTGCCCCTGGTGGAGGCGACACGCTCGCATGAGCGGGCTATCAGCGCGATGAGCAACGATCGCCTGCGCGCGCAGACCGGCCAGTTCAAAGAACGCCTAGACCAGGGTGCCACCCTGGACGAACTGCTTCCCGAGGCCTTCGCCACGGCGCGCGAGGCGTCCAAGCGGGTTGCCGGACTGCGCCCGTTCGACGTGCAGGTCATCGGCGGCGTGGTGCTGCACCGCGGCGGCATCGCCGAAATGGTCACCGGCGAGGGCAAAACGCTCGTCGCCGTGCTCCCCTGCTACCTCAACGCCCTCACCGGCCTGGGCATGCACGTGGTCACCGTGAACGACTACCTCGCCCGCCGCGACTCGGAGTGGATGGGTCCCATCCATGAGTTCCTCGGCCTGAACGTGGGCCTGATCCAGAGCTACATGGACAACCGTGAACGGCAGGTGGGCTACCGCGCCGATATCACCTACGGCACCAACAGCGAGTTCGGGTTCGACTACCTGCGCGACAACATGGCCGTGCGCCCCGAGCGCCAGGTGCAGCGCCCGCTGAACTACGCCATCGTCGACGAGGTGGACTCGATCCTGATTGACGAGGCGCGCACGCCGCTCATTATTTCGGGCAGGCCCACACGCAGCAGCGACATCTATGTCCGGGTCGACGACGTGGTGCGCCGGCTCCGCAAGGAGACGCACTACACGGTCGATGAGAAGCAGAACACCATCATCCTGACGGACGAGGGCATGGAGACCGCAGAACACCTGCTTGGCATCGAAGATCTCTACACCGACGCCACCATCGGCCTGGTCCACATCATCGAGCAGTCGCTCAAGGCGCACAACTTCTTCAAGCGCGACGATGAGTACATCGTGCGCGAGGGGGAGGTGCTGATCGTAGACGAGTTCACCGGGCGCGTCATGGACGGGCGCCGTTATTCCGACGGGCTGCACCAGGCGATCGAGGCCAAGGAGCGGGTGCCCATCCGCTTCGAGTCGCAGACCATAGCGACCATCACCTACCAGAACTATTTCCGCCTGTACAACAAGCTCGCGGGCATGACCGGCACGGCGGCCACGGAGGCGGTCGAGTTCGACAAAACCTACAACCTCCAGGTAACGCAGGTGCCCACCAACCTGCCGCTGGTCCGCAAAGATTTGACCGACCTGATATTCGGCACCGAGCGCGGCAAGTTCAAGTATGTCGTCCGCGAGATCAAGAAGGTGTACGAAACGGGACGGCCGGTGCTGGTGGGCACCGTATCCATTGAGAAATCCGAAGTGGTGGCCTCCCTGCTTGAGGAGGAGGGCATCAAGGATTTCCAGGTGCTGAATGCCAAGCACCACGAGCGCGAGG
>CAIJOU010000101.1 GCA_903822375.1 Candidatus Hydrogenedentota bacterium | reverse complement strand
GTCGGCCGCGGGCGCACCACCGCGCCCACCCGACACGGTGGTCATGCCGAAATGCAGCCGTCCGTACAGAAAGGTGCCGGTGCATACGATGACCGCGCGCGCCGCAATCTCCTCGCCGTAGCTGGTGCGCACGCCCGCAATCGCACCGTCCTGCACGATCAGGTCCACCACCTCGGCCTGCTTGAGCACCAGATTGGGCTCGTTCTCGCAGACACGCTTCATGTCGTACTGATAGAGCACACGGTCGGCCTGGGCACGCGGCGAGTGGACGGCCGGTCCCTTGGACCGGTTCAACATGCGAAACTGGATCCCCGTGCGGTCAATGCACCGGCCCATCTCGCCGCCGAGCGCGTCGATCTCGCGGACGAGTTGTCCCTTGGCCACGCCGCCGATGGCGGGATTGCAGGACATCTGGCCGATGCTGTCGAGATTGAGTCCGATCATCATGACGGAGCGGCCCATGCGCGCCCCGGCCAGCGCGGCCTCAATGCCGGCGTGCCCCGCGCCGACAACGATGATGTCAGGAGTGTGGTTCATGGATTAGTGTTGGTGGTGCAATCGTGTTCTTTTGAGTGCGTGCGGACAAGCCCAAACATCGCGAAGAGCAACTTCGCGGACAAGTGCGTTCCCAAGTATAACTTGGGAACGAGAAAGAAGAGAGATCAGTCGCAGGGCAGCTTTGCGGAAAGCACCTTCTCTGCCTGTTTGGCGCGGTGGGCTTTCAGCGCCTCGGCCAGTTCGGGCCGTGCGTTCGCGAGAATTGCCACGGCCAGCAGCGCGGCATTGGTGGCGCCGGGGCTGCCGATGGCCAGCGTGCCCACGGGTATGCCCGGCGGCATCTGCACTATGGCGTAGAGCGCGTCCTGGCCGTTGAGTGCGCCCGCGGCAAGGGGCACGCCGAGGACAGGTTTGACGGTGCATGCGGCCACGCAGCCGGGCAGCGCCGCGGCCAGTCCGGCCCCGGCGATGAACACCTCCACGCCGCGCTCCTCGCAACTGCGGATGTACTCCGTCAGCGCGTCGGGCGTGCGGTGCGCCGAAAGCACGCGGCACTCGTGGGCCACGCCGAATTCGGCC
This sequence comes from Candidatus Hydrogenedentota bacterium, assembly GCA_903822375.1. Lineage (GTDB taxonomy): Bacteria > Hydrogenedentota > Hydrogenedentia > Hydrogenedentales > CAITNO01 > CAITNO01. The sequence goes on along the minus strand of CAIJOU010000101.1, from coordinate 2,592 downwards.
AGCGTCTTGTGTGCGCGCTGCATCGTTTCCCAGTCCGATTCGCTGCCCATGATGACCGCCACCAGCGGGTTCTTTTCCGACATGTCCTGTTTCTCCCTTTGAAAGACTAAACTGTTCTCCGTCATTCTCGCGAACGCCCGAGAGGGGGTCAAAAATGCCGCTCGATGTAGTCCAGCGCCGCCTCCAGGTCTGGCAGCACCTTGGTGCAATAGCGCACCATCCAGGGCGACATGTCCTGAAAAGTAATCGGGCTGAAGGCAATGACAAACTTGCCCAGATCGTGCGCGGCGTAAAACACCTCCATCGAAGTGCCGATGGACGCCTTGTTATAGTTGACCAGCAGGATGTCCGCGTCGCGCACGTCCTGCAGGTCGAACTCGACGATTTCATTGGCGCTGTCGATTTCACGATCGCGGAAATTGCGGCGCATCGGGTCGAGCAGGATGAACTTTCCCGCCAGGCATTCCTTGGCCCGCTGCCGCCACGGTTTGCTCTCCGCCGCGTCGGCGTCCATAATCGGCCCGCTCAGATAGATTTTTCTCGCTGTTTCCATCATGCGGAACCCCCGCGTTTGTGCGGCCGCGCCGGCCGCCGTCCTGTCCGCGAATTCTAGCGCATACCGGAGCAAAAGGCCAAGCCGCATGTTTGGATGCACAGGCGGTTCATGGTAAGGTGTTTGAAACTGGGGACGGCGGTTCATGCCGGCCGGATTACCATCCCGCGGCAGGCGGGAACCGCGCCCCGGGCCAACACAAGACGGAGTCCACGCATGCGATTCCCTATCCGGTACCATCAGGCAGCCTTGGCAGGCGCCGTGACCTGCTGCGCGGCACTTGCCTGGGCGCAGCCTTCCGCGTTTGCCCCTGAAAAGTCCGCCGCACCGGAGGCCGCGCCGGCAGTCCCTGCGGCTCCGGAGAATGCTCCGGCCGCACCCGCACCGGACGTGGACCCCATCGAGGCCTGGATGGCCAAGGCGTCCCTTCCGGACCGGGTGGCCCAGCTCATGCTGGTCACCGTTGAGGGCGGCGTGCGGCTTGCCGGGGACGATACGGGCATCTTCAAATCAGCGATTCCCGGCGGCGTCCTCGTGCGCCGGTCCACCAAGCCCGCCTTTGCCGCGGGATGCGTGGCCGAACTGCGCGCCCTGGAGAGGAAATCGGGGGTGCCGATGCTGATTGGCGCGGACCTCTATGAACTGGCTTCGCCGGGACCGGGCATCCTTTCAGGTTTCGCCGAACTGCCGTCGCTGCTCGCCGTGGCCGCGGCAAACGACCCGGAAACAACGCAGCATATGGGGCAACTGTTGGGCTCGCTGATGGGGGCCATGGGGTTCAACCTGTACCTGGGGCCGTCGCTGGCGCTTGCCCCCAGCATCCAGAACAGCCGCAACTCCGTAAACTGCCTGGGCGGAAACTCCTCCTTTGTGGCCGAGGCCGGCGCCACGATTTGCCAGGAACTGCAAAAACACGGCGTGGCACCCATGCCGATGGGTTTTCCTGGAGGCGGGATGAACCGCTCGGAGCGCGGCGCGGCCGTGCTCACCACGCCCCGTGAGGCGCTCAAGAGCGGCGACCTGCTTCCCTTTGCCGCCGCGATCAAGGGCGGTGCCCGCATCGTGCAGGTGGGCAACACCCTCGTGCCCACGTTGGAACCCGGCAGCCCCCCCGCCAGCCTGTCCGACGTGGTGATGCGTCAACTGCTGCGCAAGGAGCTGGGCTTTGACGGCATCATCGTGAGCGGACCCATGGACAGTGAGGACGTCACCGGCATCATGGACAGCGCCATGGCCGCCGCCGCGGCACTCGAACGCGGTGCGGACATGATTCTCTGGCGCAGCGCGGCATCGCAACCCATCCGGGCCATTGAGCTCATCTGCGAGGCCGTGACGAAGGGGGATCTGTCCGAAGAGGCCATTAACACATCCGTGCGCCATGTGTTGAACATCAAGGCGGAACTGGCCAAACTCGCCGCCACCGCCGCCAAGGACCGGGACCCCCACGCGATCGACAAGCTGGACGGTCTGCTCAAGATGGTCCAGTCCGTGAACCGCCGTTCCATCACCCTTGCACAGTGCCGACCCGGCGCACTGCCGCTGATCAAGAAGGTCTCCACGCCCGTGGGCATCACGGGCACGGTCGGGGTGGACGAACTGAAGGCCGCCCTGGAGAAACCCCTCAAGCAGGTGGTCGAGCAGCCCATCATGACCGCCAAACACATCGGCGACATCCAGCGATTCGAGATACAGCGGCTCACCGGCAACCTGAAGGGGATCAACACCGTCGTCTGCGTGCTTACCGATCAGGAGAAGATTGAGGGCCAGGTGGAACTGGTCCGCGAACTCAAGAAGAAGGCCACCCACGTCATTGTCGTCTATATGGGCTATCCCGGCCATGCGGCTTTCCTGGGCGATGCCGACGCCATTCTGCTCGGCTACTCCACTTCGTCCAAAGTCGCCGAAACCATGACGGTCATGGCCGAGGCCCTGACGGGCACCGGCGCGGTCGGGTTTGTCGACCTGCCTGAAACGCTCAACCTCAAGGTGAATGAAACCCGCACTTTCGGCATTGAGGACACGGTGCAGACGCCGCCCGG
>CAIJOU010000100.1 GCA_903822375.1 Candidatus Hydrogenedentota bacterium | reverse complement strand
TGCCCTTGATGCGCGGGTCGTCGGAGTCCACCGCGGCGGTGACGACGTTGGCGTAGCCCATGTTGGTGATGAAGCGGCCCCGCTTGTCCACCTGGAGCAGCGGTTCCTGGCCTTCGTTCCATTCGGGAACCGCCATCTTCGGTTGCTGGAAGGCGGCGACACTCCAGCCGCTCGGATTCAACGTCAAGTTCTTCGTGTCCTTGAACACCGACTTGCCGTCCACGTCGAGCACATCGAGGGCGACGGTGGCGGTCTGCCCGGCCGCGCCGCGCAGGCGGACCAGGGTGTCCAGCTTGCCGTGGATCAGGTCGCCGGTTTCGGCGAACTGCATCACCGGCGCCTGCGGGTCGAGGATCACCTTGTAAAAGCGGTCCCACCAGAGCCACGACATCGGCACCCAGCCGCCGAAGGAATAGCCGCCGCAGGAGCCGGTGTTCACAAGCTGCATGATCAGTTCGAGGCCGTCGGTCTTTTTGATCATGCCGCCATCAAGGCTTTTCATGGTGCCTGCGATCGGGATCGCCATCTCCAGCCACCAGTTGCCCTGGTCGAAGGTGGACTTGACTTTCGCACCTGAGCTCCAGCCGGACTCATCGCCCGGACGGTCGCAGTTGTGCCAGTAGTCGGAATAGACATCGAACGGGTTGACGATGAACTTGTAGAAGCCGAACCCCGTCTGCATGGCGCGCTGCGGAGTATGCGGCGTGATCTGAATCTCGACATGGTCTCCGAACAGGATGGCGTTCTCGTTGTCGCAATCCTCAGGATTCTTGCTCTGCGCGTTGAGCGTCACCCCTTTCGGCACCGGCAGGTGCATGGCCAGATAAAGATTGGTGTCGTCATAGCCCAGATACCACGTTCCGCGCATGTCGGCGGGGTACTGATCCATCTTCCCCACCGAAACGAACCCCGTTATTTCCGCGGCCCCGGCCCATTCCTTCTCGGCGATCTTGCCGTCAATAGTCGGCGGTTTAGCCATTTTAGGTATACGCAGGACAGGGTTGCCGTCCGATTCCCCCGCCATGCCATTCCACGATGACGCCACCATCAGCATGGCCGCCGCCACGGTGCTGCGCAGAATAATCTTCCAGCTCCCATACCACTTATTCGGAGTCATCATCGTTCTATCTCCTTGCTTTAGGTTATTTTATAGATTACAAGTGACCTAGTGCCCGAGTGTCCAAGTAAATATTCTTGAATACGTACCTTCCAAGAGTAGCTCGGGATTTATCCGCCTCCGGCGTGATACCATCCCGAGTCTGATTCGCGGGGTAGTAACCCGCGCTACTTTAAAAACGTTCGCCGACACGGCGAACAATGCACCAAATCTTCAACTTCTATTTTTCTGAGAATTGCGAAATTCGCACTGGAGTAATGCGGACATTCCTGCCTGCAATTTAATAATTCCCGCTGTAGCCGCGCCACTTGTACCCCGTCGGATGACTGGGGCCGCTGGCGCGTTTTAGGGAAACGGCAACAGCCACAGTCATCCGAGGGGACAGGTCCGACGGGGTGCAAGTGCCGTTGCTACAACCAAATCCAGGACACAGGCAAGATGCCTGTGCTACTTTATTTTTCGCCGACACGGCGAACACTATACCAAGACAAGCTTCCATCTTCGCCAAGGCCACGCCGGATAAGAAAGCTTTGAACTCCAACCTAATTTCTCTCTTATCTACCTACCACAACTTTCGAACTTACGCATTTCCGCACTCTCGAACTTCCCATTCTATTTGCTGTCAGCCCAAACAGTATACGGGGTAACACCCTTGGTAACATAGCCGGTACCGTACGGACTGTCCCACCATGATGCGCATATGTTTATTGGCACTGTCACCCAGTTCACATGCCCGTCGTAGTATGCGGTATTGAGTCCCTTGGCATCATGGTTGGCAGAATAATTTGAGCCGGCATTACCACAATCCGTCTTGCCGGCATTAACGCCTACGGCCTGGAGGTGACACTGGATAAGAGCTGTTAAATGCGGAAGGCCATTTCCTCCGTTATAATAGGGGATGTTGGCGTCCTCGCCATAGCCACATTTTGGCCCAGGATATCCAAACCGGCCATTTCGCGCGAGGTTCGTGGAATCGGTGCTGTAGTACCAGTATCCCAAGTAATCATAGATACTTTGAAGTGAACCATAGCTGTTGGGGTTAAGAAGCCTACCTGCAAATGCAGACCTAATGCTTTGATCCGAATACGAATATCCTGTAGGAGGGGCAGGACAGATTAGACCCCCTCCTGCCTGCATGTAGCCGCCTTCCACCAAAAGGCCAAGACCGACAAATTGTCTTTTTACAGTGGTGTCCGGAAATATTTTGGAATTGTTGAAGTAAGTATCAGGTACCGACATCTTTGTGTCGTCCCAAGCCGGAGTTGTGCCCTTCCAATCCGGTGCCGGTAGCCGTTCGTTATAATCGCCCGCATATCCGGCGGTAGCCAGGTAAATCTGCTTGAGATTCCCGATGCAGACCGCCCGTTTCCCCATTGCCTTAGCCGAACTCAGCGCAGGCAGCAGCATTGCCGCGAGAATTGCGATGATCGCGATAACCAC
>CAIJOU010000099.1 GCA_903822375.1 Candidatus Hydrogenedentota bacterium | reverse complement strand
TCCATTTCCATGCCAACGAGGGCTTTCCGCGGCATGGGCGTCCCGCCCATGTTCCCCGACCACGGGCAAGATGCCCGTGCCACAGCGCCGGGGCCACGCCCCGGCGGCGGAAGCGGGGCTTCCGCCAAAATAGAAGAGACTTCCAGCCTCTTTTCTCTTCTTCCCCACACGCGGGGACCAAGAACGCGGCAGGATGCCGCGTCTACTCTTCCCCATCCCGCCCAAACCGGTTCCCTGCGGCATTACTTGTGTTGAGACACAGACAGCGTTACGCTAACCCCGGGAACCATGCCATGAACGAGTCGGACGCCCTTCTCCTCGACAACTGGAAGCGGGAACGGAACGCGGAAGCGTTCAAGACCCTGGCGGCGCGCTATGCGGGCATGGTCTATGGAACATGCAGACGCATCCTCAACAACTCTGTGGAGGCGGAGGACGCGGCCCAGGAATGTTTTGAGATTCTGGCAACGACCGAGAAGCCCGTCGGAGAGTATCTTGCGCCCTGGCTCCACCGCGCGGCATGCAACAGGGCGCTCACCCGGCTGCGCTCGGAACACCGGCGCATGGAGCGGGAGACGCGGTTCGCGGCAGAACAGGAAACCGCGCACGAGGTTGCCTGGAATGACGTCTACGGCTTTGTCGACGAGGCCATCGCCGATCTTCCCGACAAATGGCGCGTTCCAGTGGTGGCCCATTTTCTCGACGACCAGACCCACGCCGCCATCGCCCAAACACTCGGCATTCCCCGCAGGACGGTGACCGACCGTATCGACCAAGGCGTGGAGCAGCTTCGAAAGGCGCTCACCCGTCGGGGAGTGGCTGTCAGCACCGTCGCGCTGGCCGGACTGATCAAGGCCAACGCCGCCGAAGCGGCACCGGCCACACTTGTCACGGGCTTGGGGAAACTCGCCCTCAGCGGGACAAAGCCCGTGGCGGGCGTTGCGGCCGCAACGGCCGCGGCGAAGCTGTCCGCCGGATTCTGGACCACCAAGACCGTCATTGCCGTCTTGGCCAGCCTGATGACGGTTGTGGGGCTGGCATCCGGATACTGGACACTTCAGCACCGATATTCTTTCGGCAGTGTCACCGCCCCGCTGGTTTCGCTGCAGCAGGCCGCGAAGAACACCCAGGGCCAAGGTTCTGGGACGGACACAGGCGTGCCCCACGCCGGGGTGCCGGGGAAAGCGGAGTCTACACCGGAAGCCTATCCCGCCCGAGAGGAACTGGGCGCCATTTCCGGCCGGGTGTACAACGTGGCCACAGGCCGGGGCATCCCCTTCACCGCCGTCAAGGCCGTGGGGCCGTCCGGCGAGATAAAGGTGAACACCTCCCTGGACGGTGGATACGAAATCAACGGCCTGGTGTCGGGTGAGTACTGGCTGTCCGCGTCTGCGCCCTTTGGTTTCGTCAATTCGAGCGTCTGCAACGAAAAGACAGCGAGGCTGATACGGGGCGCGCGGCTGGACCGTATGGATATTGAGCGTGTCATGGGTGTGTCCCTTTCCGGTTTCGTGCGCGACCAAGCGGGCCGACCTGTATCCGGCGCTCATTTGGAGATGTCCCAAACGGAAAGTTCCCCGTCCGAGGCGATTTCAGAAAAGGACGGCTCCTTCAAACTCACAGATCTCAGCCCAAAGCAGGAGAAGTTGTGGTTAAGCGCACATACGGACAACCTGATCGCGAAATGCAGGGAGTCCTATTCACTGGGCACGGAGGATGTGAAGGGGGTGGAAATCGTGCTGGAACCGGCGGCCCGCGTTTCGGGCCAATTGGTGGACGGCGCAGGGAGTCCTGTGACGGGCATGCATATGGATGCCTGGCCCATCGGTGAGCACGGAGACAATACCATCCCGGGAACCACCACCGATGAGAACGGCAAGTTCGTCTTTCCCCCGCTCGAGGGCGGCACCTACACCATTTCCGTGGACCCGCACGGCAACAGCACGCTGGTGAACAACGAACTGGAAAGGCTGGAACTGGACCCGGGCGAGCATGCGGAGGGGCTGGTGCTGGTGTATGACGCCACCATCGGGATGCGGGTGGCGGGCCGGGTGACGGACCCTGCGGGAAAACCGCTCCGCTTCAAACACGTGGAGTGCCTTGGACCCGTATGGTCAACCACCATAACCGATGAGGACGGCCGATTCGAGAACGCGCGGCTGTCGGCGGGGTATTACAAGCTTGCGGTGGAGGGCAGGACGGTCAAAGAGCGTTTCATCCCGGACGGCAAGGACCTGGAGATCGTTCTGGACGGCCCGGTCAAAGTGCAATGCCACATTGTGGACCGGGTTACCGGGGAGGCTGTTCCCCGCTTCCAGGCTTACGCCTTCCCTGAATCAAACGGTCTGGTCTGGGCGGTGCAGACTGCAAACATGCCCCATATCTATGACGCCGACGGACGCTACTGGATGGACTTGGAACCGGGCAACTACCGGATGTGCGTGCGCGCGGCCGGGTATCGCGGGGTGCTGAAAGACCTTCACGTGACGGCAGCGCCGGAGGAAGCCGCCGAAGTGGAGATAGCCCTTGATCCCGCACCGGCGCTGGAGGTCCGGGTTCTGAATGAGCAGGGCGCTCCCGTGGCCGACGCGGGAATCCAGCTCTCCACGCCGGAGGAGACGCAGAACACACTGAAATGGGGGAACCGCTTTTACCCCGGAAACAAGCCGTTGGGAAGAACCGGCAGTGACGGCATCTTTCGCACGGACGCGCTTGAACCGGACGATGGCGTTGTCTATGTCAGCCATAGGGACTATGGGCCGTCTTTTGCGCCCCTGCGTCTGGGAACGCCCGTAACGGTCAGGCTGGAACCGGGCGGGGTGGTGCAGGGCATCGTGGAGGCGGAAGGCGAAACACGCCCGGAACGATTCCGAGTGCTCCTGTCTTACCCGGACAAGCCGGCGTTGGGGAGCGTCTATATGGATACGGAACGGGATGGCCGGTTTCATTTCGATCACGTGCTCCACGGCACAGTGGAGGTTCGCGCGAGGGCAATCTGGTATCACCCCGACAGCAGCTTACGAAGTTATGAGCAGGAAATCCGCCAACAAATAACGGTCGGGGAATCGGCGACGGAGGACTTGGTTCTGCGCGTTCCAACGGGCGATTGCACACTGACGGGAGGCGTGCATCTCGACGGCATGCCCTTCGGCGATTTCACGGTGGAGGTGAGGGTGACCGGCGAGGATGGCCGCGAAACGCTGCACTCCACCACGACCGGCTTTGACGGCCGATTCTCCCTGGACAAAGTGCCCGCCGGGCAGGCCGTGGTCTCCATCAGACGCACCTTCCGTGCGGACAGTCGTGACTCGTTCGCTCCCGTAACCATGAACATTCTTCCCGGTCAGAACAACCACGTCGAGTTCGCATACACGGCCAAGGACCTGCCATAGGCGGCGCTCCTCATGCCAAATGACGCCGGTTGCGGCGCGCCGCCACGCCAAACCAGCGAATGCAGAAGACCGGATGATTTTCGCCGCCGTTTAACTAGAGTGTTTGAAAAGTCAGCGTGTGCTGGAAGGGCGTGTAGCCGGTCAGGTAAACGCTGGGACCGGACAGTTTGCCCTCGGTGCCGCGCATCTGCACCCAGGCGTGCTCGGCCTTTCCCGGGCCAAAGCGAAAACCGTCGCCGCCCATGCGGTATTCGGCAAAACCCTCCTTGAGCAGAAAGGCATCACCCGTGTTGGGTGTCGCCGAAACCCCGGTCAGTTCTCCGCCTTCGCGCAGGTTAATCTCCACGGCGAAAGGAACATTGTCCGTGCCCTGGGCGCTGATGGTGATTTCAAAGCCCTGCTCCGTTTCGCGGATGCCCGCTTCATAGGCAAGTTTGCAGATTTGCGATCCCCTGCGTTTTGAAGTCAGGTCGGACCAGGCTTCGGGGCGCACGGGCAACAGGCCCGGATCGGTGATGGGCTGCATGTATGCGCCGCGCAATGTCTGCTTGAAATGATACGCGCCGTCGCGCTTTTCAAACGACACGGGGACAAACTGTCCCTTTCCGAAGAAGGCGCTTGCGAAACGCACCGCGTTGATCACCGCCGCACCGCGCCGCAGGGAAACCCACCGGCTGTTGTTCTTTTGCAGGATGGTCGCGCTCGTCTTCCCCCGTCGAATACGGGTGACCCCGTAAATCGGATAGTCCTTCTCGTAGTTGTCGGGGACGGGCGTCGCGGCGGCCAGCGCTTTCTCCAGTTCCGGATACTCCATCACCTTGGCCAGTACGGCGCTTTCGGGTTTCACCATATTGAACATCGAAGCGTACAAGCCGTTGCCGTCGCGGGCCGCCATGTAGCGCAGTGCAAACCAATACTTGTCCATCGTCCCCCGAGAGTTCAGATCCTGCCTGCGCGATATTTCGGTCACGACTTCGCCGTCGGAGTGAAGCAGGTAGGCCATGGCGTCCAGATTCTTTCGGACCGGCTCCAGCAATTCGTCACGCTTCAGTTTGTACGCCATCACCACCAGCGCGTCGTTCACCACGGCGTTGTAGCCGGCGGTGCTTCGCTCGGTGTACTGCCCCTCTTCGTCGATGTCGATGCCCTCGGCAAGCCACTGGTCAATGCGCGCGACATACTGCGGGTCGGGGAAGAGGTCGTTGATTTGGGCCAGCGCTGACGAAACCACCCAGCGGTGATTGGGGGTGTGAATGCCCCCCTTGGACAGGCCCTGGCCGGCACGGAGCAGGAAGTCCCGGAGGAACGACAACACGGCCTTATCCCCGTTCATTTGCGCCAGCTTCGCGGCGGTGCCCACTTCATGCACCACAAACCCCGTGTCCGGCGGGGAATTGAAGTTGGTGGCAAACAGGTCAATGTTCCCCTCGGCGTTCTGACAGCGCGTCAGGAAACCCGCCAGCAGTTTCATCTGCTCCAGGAGCGCCGGACTGGCATGATGCGCGGACTGCGGATGATAGTACGACGCCGCGCAATCGCGCAGCAGTTCCGCGGCGGTGTGGCAGTAATGAATGCCCCACTGGTCCGGAACGCCGCCGCACCAGCGGCTCTGCGCATCCGTCACCTGCCCTTCCAGCCTGCCCGGAAGCCTCGCGTCGTGCATCTGCACCATCGTGGGAACCGCCCCGCCCGCCGCAGCCTTGCCCGCCGCCCGGGCCGGCATCGACAGGGCAAACGCTGAGGCGAGTCCCAACGCCATCGCCTCTCGCCGGTTCATGTCTCGTGCCATGATGTTTGCGCCTTTCCTGAATATGCGTCCATGCTCCGCCCGGTTGAGAACCATCCGACGGAGAACCGAAGACTCTTCTCTTTCGCTGATTTCTTGCCCGCAGGCACGCGTGGACGAACCACCCGCACCATTGTGAGAACATGGTACTCAAGGAGGGTGTGTTTCATGATAATCCGCTTCACTTCTTTGCGGCGTTCTCTACGACCAGCACCCAGTCCTGAGGGGACGGAACGTTCTTCTTGAAGGTGACAGGCTTTTTATCCTTGTCGCCCGTTCCTGCAACGGCCTTAATCGTTCCCTGATCAAACTTCCGGCCCGTTGCCGGATCGAAGTAGTACGCGTGCCAGTCCACATCCGGATCGAGACCCTTGACCTCCGGGCCGTCCCAGTTATAGATATTGCGCCGCGGCAGGTAGACAAACCTCACCTCGCCGGGAATGCCGGATACAAAGCAGCCCGGCGCCCATTCCGGATGCGGCTCGAAACGCCACCATGGGTATTGCTCCAGCAGTGTCTTCCCAATCCCCAACTGGGTTGAGCCGGGATAGCCCATTCCTTCCTTCCAGGTTGTCCAGTCATAGGGCTGGCCGCCCCAGGCCCCCCAATTCCCATGGTCGCCTTGCACGCCCGCATGCCAGATTCCCGCCGCGCCATAGGTGTGGCCGGCGGCGCCGCTCAGCAAGTTCATCCAGAAGATATGCCGCTGAACGTCTCCGTACCCCTGCTGCATGTGCCCCTCATAGCACGTTTCGCCGCACAGTACCGGCATGGCGGGCTTCTTCGCGCGGGCGGAGGTGAGAAGGGCAAGCGTCTCATCCGCAATGGCGAGCCGTTCGTCATGATTCCCGCCGACCATGTCAAAATCAATCAGGCTGACATCGGCCTCCGCGCCGCGGCGTCCCTTGCCCGTGTGACAGGTAAGCGGATGCCTGTACGGGTCAATCGCTCTTACGTATTTTGCGATTTCAGCCCACGGTCCCGCACCCCACTTGGTTTCATCCGCGATTTCCCCCGCAAGGACCCAAGTCACCGGATAGGCACCGTAACGCGCAATCAGATAACGCCAGTGCCGCTTGAGACTGACAGGCCCAAAAGCCTCCATGCTGTTGCAGTCGCCGCGCCCCCATGCACCGACAATCGCCGGAACAATTCCGGAGTCCACGAGATGTTTGAGCCGCCTGTCCGCATGCTCAAAATACTCCGGGTTGATCACGCTCAGGTCCTGTGCCAGATAAGGCTGCCCCCCTTCATTCTCCCAGCTTGGCTGGAAGAACTTTTCGTCCGGATAAGGCCCGCAGACAATCTGTATCACGGAGAAACCCTTGGCCCTGCGGTCGGCGGTCAGTTCCTGAAAGCCCTCCCAGGTCATTCGCTTGCACAGGCATTTCCACCAGGTGTCGCCAAGCCAGAAAAACGGCGTGCCGTCGGCATGCTCAAAGTGCCCTTGGTCTTTGACCGCCCGAATCGGACCGTGAAGAAAGAGCGGGTTGTCGCCTGCATAGCGAACAACTTCAATCGTCCCCTTGACGCCGTGCAATCCGGGGTCGGTGGCATCGGAGCACTCGGTGCGATACGTGTGCGTGCCGATACTTCCTGATGCATAGCGGAAACGCCACTGATTGCCGCCCGCCCAAAATGCGGGCACCCTGAACTCCTGTCCGCCCGGCGCGGCAGTCAGCGCGTCCACCGTCAGGTCAGCAAAGGGGTTTGAACATGGCTTCTCCGCCGCAAGGGAAACTTCGACGACGCAGTTTGCCGGTGTGGTCACGGGTTGCGTCTCCGCAGTGGCCGCACCCGCCAAGAGCGCCGCAATGAGGAAAGCCGCCAAACAACGTCCGGCATGCTCAATCATCAAGAATGTGCCCTTCCGCTGCTCTTGCAGTGCGTGGAACGTTCCGCAACGTGCGGCGTGTTCAATGCGGCCATCGGGACCGTAGCTCTCCCGCCGGTTCAGTTCTCTTGCCATGGCAGCGGTTCCATTCGTTGGTCTTCGTCCATAGACCATTTCATCCAAGCCTCAGTTTCATTGCTTCGTCCCCCGCTTCACGCGCGGATGCCTTTGAAGCAGCACGGTCCCCAACAGCGCCAGCAGGGCGGCCAATACCCCGAGCACTTCGGGCCGGCCTGCGGAAAGCGTTTGGCTCACTTGGATTAGATCCCGCCTGACCGCCATGGCGCTGTCGGAAAGACCGGTCGCCGTGGCAGATACGGTATAGATTCCCGCCTCCGTGTATACGTGCAAGGGATTGGGTTCGTTGCCCTGCTCGATGGTGCCGTCGCCAAAATCCCATTCCCAATCCACTATCTGCTGGCCGCCGACCGCCCATCCGGAGAACTGGACCGTCAGGGGGGGCTTGCCCAAGGTCGGCGATGCGGTGAAGGTTACGGAAAGGGTGCCTGAAACGGGTATCTCTATGGTGCCTGAGGGGGTTAAGTCTCTTCCGACGAGGCCCGGGTAGGTTGCGGGATACCGGTAAACGCGGAAGACTGCGTTCATGTACTGCGTGTCAATAACGCCGGCCGGGTCCTCGGGAATCGTGTCGCCTTGTGTCATGGGTCCCGAGTTCGTGACAGGGCACACATAATGCCACACCATCTGGCCCGTTTGCGTCACCTCGAACAGGTTGCCTTTCACTCCTTCACAGATTAACGTGTTCCCGTTGGGCAAGCGTTGCGCTCCGGAGATCTCGGCCGAGTAGAAATCGGTGGGGTTGGGCGCCGTGTACCGCCAAGCATAGGAACTGGGGCCATAGGCGGACCCCGCGGTTAGACTGTAGGCTCCTGAGCCGTCAACCGGGGGCACAATCTCATCAATTGTGGAGTAGCCGCGACTGATGCCATTGTTGAAGACTATGATGTTGCCTGCGCCGGGACAGCCGGCGTCTATCCACTCCGTGCAATGCTGCTGAAGGAACACCTGGCTTGCCGCAGTTCCGGTCTTGTATTGCGCGGGATTTCCCCAGCGATACAGCAAGTCGCCGCCCTTGTTATACCGTCCGCCGGTATGGCCGGCCGCCTGGGCCGTGGTCGTTTTATGGTCAATGACCCAAAGTTCGCTGTTCCCTCGAACGCTCATCACGATCTGGTCCAAATCGGCGTTGTAGTCAAGGCAATTCATGTGGTTCCAGAATTGCACAATACGGCCCCCCGTACCATTGGCATCAATCAGTTCTGGGTGGGACGCAACGGTGCCGTAGTTGTTCTTGGCGGCGTTGAAATCCTGGATCAGGTGGTCCCACACGTGCCATTCCCACACGACGGTCCCGCCCGACGGCAGCGTCGGCTGGACCTCGACTATGCTGTCGGGAAGCATGTAGCCCTGCGACGAGATCTGGTTGTCCAACAGCGCCGGGTTGAACCCCGCAGCGACGACCTCCGCATAGGACTTCTTCTCTGACACAAGAATAATCACGTTCCCATTGGGCAGTTTCTTGAAATCGTGGTGCGCGATGTAGTTGTCGGAAACATAGGTAAGCTGCCAAACCAGGTTGCCGTCCCAGTCATATTCGTCAATGCGTCCGCCTTCGCCGCCGCCGGTCGACGGTCCGCCGTTCATGACGGAACCGGCGCGGATCATGTGGCCGTTCTCGAGCAGGTAGGCGGTTCGCCCGGGTTCGGAGGTGCTGTCCCAGGTGTGCACGACAAGGCCCGCATTGTTGATCAGGTACGTCCGTGTGTAGTGCATGGGCGCCATCAGGGTATACCCGTTGAAGGCGCTTCCCGTGTTCAGGAACAGGCCCATCGTTTGGGTCGTGCGGGAGGGCCGCATGATCCTGAAGCCGACCTGTAGCCAGGCGGAGTCGGCGTTGCCGTCGGGCGAACCGCCGAGAGACCAGGAAGGGTCGCGGTTGGAGACGCGGCTGTACCCGTAGAACTGCTGGCCGCCGCCGTTCCACCACGTCCCGCCGCGCATGGCGCGCCACGGCAGGTTGTCCTGCATGATGTCGCCGGCAGCGGGGCCGGGCGGGTTGTCAATCACACCGTTGTCCACGCAATACTGGTAGTACGTGTTCGAATACCAGTCGTTCACCCATTCCCAGACAGTGCCCGCCATGTCATACAGGCCGTACGCATTCGAGCCGTCCCGTGTCTGGTAGGTGGCGTCGGCGGCAGGCCAATTGTGCGCAGATTTTGAGTGGAGCGCGCCGTTGTAGAAGCCGACCGGCGTGGTGTGGGGATAGTCGCCGTCTTCCCAGGGATCGCCGGAGCCCTGCCAGTTGGAAAGCCTGCCGTCGGCGTTGGTGTCATTGCCCCACGGAAACTGGTAATAGGGATTGTACTGTCCGCCGCGCGCCGCGTATTCCCATTCGGCCTCCGTCGGCAGCCGGTAGCCATTCTTGGTAAAATCACATGCGCCCGTGGCAAGGTCGTAACAGGGGATATAGCCCTCGCGGGCGCTGAGCCAGTTGCAGTAGGCAACCGCGCCGAACCACCGGATGCCCGTGATGGGATGATTCTCCCGTCCGCTGCGAACAGTGAACGTGTTGTTGCTGTATGTAATCACCGACAGGGGAACCGCCGAGGTGGTTTCATAGTACATGTCTGAGCCGCCGACGGCGTAAACCGTGCCCGACCGCACTTCAATCAGCCCGCTAGCGAGGGCTGCGTTAAGATACGCGCAATAGGCGCTGCAAGTGAGCAGCGTGTTGGATATGTACATCGATGAGATATTTACCGTGTGTATGGGCATTTCATCCGTGGGATGGTCAGGGTCAACAAAGCCGAAATGGTCACCCATGTCAAACTGCCCGCCGGGAATGTAGACCATGGTGCCTATTGCAACCTCCGTCTCACCTTCGCCTTCACCTTCAGCCCCGTTGCCAACGGTGTATGAATAGGTCGTTGCCGGTGCATCGGACGGGTCGGTTAATGTAAGGGCCGCGCTGTCCGTTGCGGTGACGTAATAGTCCACCGTCGTGCCGGCG
The DNA here is from genome assembly GCA_903822375.1 of Candidatus Hydrogenedentota bacterium. GTDB lineage: Bacteria > Hydrogenedentota > Hydrogenedentia > Hydrogenedentales > CAITNO01 > CAITNO01. Next base: position 974 of record CAIJOU010000099.1, on the reverse strand, counting down.
GGAAACGCCGGGATTTGCGCTCCGTAGACACCGTTGCCCGACGCGCCGTCGTTGTGGGCGCCGTCGTCGTACATGGTGACCGTGACCGGGCTGCCGCCGGAGCCGGACGTTACGGCCAGTGTAATCTGGTCCAAGTCCACGCGCGGGTCGCCCGTCCCCCCACAGAATTGGAAGCGCATCTTCAGGCCTGCGGTCAGCTCCGCGGGTGCCAGGTCGTAGTGATACAACTGCCAGGCGTGGCTGTTCGCGGTCAGTTCGCTGAGCCGCGTGACAAAGCCGCTTCCCGAATCGAGTTGGAAGGTCCACCCCTGCGTTCCGGTGAGACCGGCAGCCGTAATCCAGAACTCGACATAACCGGATGTCCCCGCCGCATTGATGGCGTTCGTGGTCGTCACCATGGTGTCCGTCAGGTTGGCGGTTCCGACATGGAACTCCAGGCCGCAGGGGTTTCCGGTGCCGTAGTTTGACCCGGTCCGCTGTTCGACGGCCTGGCCCGACGGCACCGTTACCGTCCAGAGATTGTCACAGCCGCCACCGGTCCACGGCTTGGCGGCCGCAGCCCCCATCGTCTCCGAGAAAACCGTCGACGTCTGGCCTGTGCCGGTTCCAGAATTATACGTGAGCGTGGCCTGGGAAATGGTTGTACTGGTGGCGATGTTGGATGTGACCCACACCGCGTCTGCCGCCGTCGGCGCTATTGGCGCCTGCGAGGTCTGCGTAATGGTCGGCGGCGTGCTTGCGGCGGGATTGCGTCCCGCGATGGTCAGCCCAGGGGTCATGTCGTGTCCTTGGAAACCGGCGAACCCGGTTCCATAGCGGTATGCGCGCGGCGCGGCGTTGGTCATCGGCAACCGATCGCCGATGTCCGTCACAACCCCGTCGGCGGTCACCGGATTGATGTACTCCCAAACGACCTGGCCCGCTGCGGTCACCTCGACCATATAGCCCTCCGTGGTGGCGCAGATCAGCGTGTT
>CAIJOU010000098.1 GCA_903822375.1 Candidatus Hydrogenedentota bacterium | reverse complement strand
GCTGCGTTTCGACAAGTCAGCCTGGGAACGCGGGCAGATTCGGGCGGCCTTCGGACTGGCGGACCAGTGTTACGACGCCATGTCCAAAGCAATCGCGCCGGGGGTTATGGAGATCGAGGTGGCCGCAGCGGGCGAATTTGCCGCCCGAAGCCGGGGCGCAACGGGATTTGGATTCAGCGCCATTGTGGGGTCCGGGGCAAGGGCAAATGCGGTGGTTCCAACGGCCACCACCAAGCGGCTCGAGGCGGGCGATGTGGTCATGATTGGCATTGCGCCAAAGGTTCAGGGATATGCGGGCGTGGTGGGGCACACATTGCCGGTTTCCGGCGAGTACACGGGGTCGCAGAGGGAACTGCTCCACCACCTCAAGGAAGTCTTTCGCCTGACGAAAGCGCAGTGCGTTCCGGGCCGCAAGGGCTGTGAAATCGACGCCCCGGGCCGGGCCTACTTCGAAAAGCACGGCCTGCTCAAGTATTTGGTGTGTCCCTTCGCGCACACGATCGGCCTGCACGAGGCCGAGGCGCCCTTCTTCGGTCCCAACAGCCAAGATGTGCTGAGGCCCGGGATGACCATATGCATTGATGTGAGCTTCTTCGGCCATCCGGAATGGAACGGCGCGCGGATTGAAACCGGCTACGAAATCACAGAACACGGCCAGGTGCCCTTCAGCCCCAAGATGGACCGGCTGCTCACCGAGTGAACCGCATGCCAGCCCGACAGGCTGTCTGCGTCAGGAGACCCGCAATGCCCGGGGCGTTTTCAGATTGGACGGCCCATCCACGACTGCCGAGGACGAGGCCGGCATGAAGGCGCTTGGCAGAAAGGAACAGGTACGGAGATGCTGGAATTGTTGCGGGCGCACGATGCACGAATGGTGGAACTCCCATGCGGTCGGGGGAGCGTGCTCGTTCCCCCATTGCTCGGAGGGCGCATTTTTTGCCAACTCGACGGGCAATTGGTGCATCGGCTCGATATTGCCGCGATGCAGAACCCGTCACCGACCGAGTACGACAATCTCGGCGGAAATTCCCTTTGGCCGGCTCCCGAAGGCGGCGCTTTCGCGTTCAACTATCTTCCGGGCAGCGACGCATGGATGGTGCAGGACGGTATCGCCAAAGCCGTGCCCAACGTTTTCTGCGATGGGGTGAATTCGCTCCGGGTGGAAAAACGGGTTCTTCTCACCAACCGCAAGGGCGTGCCTGTGCACCTGAACTACAGAAGGGAAGTGTCGGTGCCGGACCGCCTGGACCTTCCCGCAGGATGCCCGCTGGAGGGGCTGTGCTACCACACGGAGGACATCTTTGCCCCGGTGGGGGACTACAGCGGTGAAGAGGTTCTTCTGGCACCCTGGTCGCTCGAGCAATTCCCCGGGTCCGACGGCATAATTGCCTTTGGAAAAGTGACTGGGGGCGGGGACGCGCTGAACTGTGATTTCTACGGCGACCCGGGCAGCAGGCTTGTCCGGGGGAACGGCAGTTTTTCGTTCCGCCTTGGCGGCGTTGAACGGCATCAGATAGGCGTAAAGGTTAAGAGCGGTCCGCAATTCATCGGGGCACTCGACATGCGGCGGTCACTGCTGATCCTGCGCAAGACCGAGGCCCGGCCGGGTCTCTATTTCAATATTGCCGACAACGAACAGCCCGGAGGCCCTTTTTCAGCGGCGGACCTGTACAGCATTTTCAACGGGGGCGAACTGGGATTCTTTGAACTGGAAACGATTGGCGCCATGTGCGTGAAAGGGGACCGGTTGGCGGTCAGCGCACTGTCCTCTGACACCCTGATTCTGAGGGGAAGCGTTGCTGAATTGCTGCGTTATCTTTTCGAACAGGAAGACCTGCACCTTGACGCCTCAGTGATGAACGCCCCGGCTTGAGTGCGGCGATGATGCTTTCCGCGCGTCCGCAGAAGCGGAAAGGAAGAAGGCCTGCGAAGAACGAACGGGAGATGAAGAATGCAGCTTGATTTGCTCGACTGGTCGATCATCGTCGCTTCGCTCGTGTTTTCGCTTGTTATCGGGTTGTACTTCACCAAGCGGGCCAGCCGCAGCCTGAGCGAGTTCTTCACGGCGGAGGGCAGCCTGCCCTGAACCTTGCTCCTTCGGTCAGAGAGTCCAGAGTGATCCGGTCGCAGTCCCTGACACCGATGGCCACCGCGCGCGTCGACAGCCGGGG
>CAIJOU010000097.1 GCA_903822375.1 Candidatus Hydrogenedentota bacterium | reverse complement strand
CCTCAGGTGTGTACGCGCCGGGGCTTTTGATCTGGCATTCCAAAGACCTTGTGCATTGGGAGCCGGTCACGCATGCGCTGAAGAGCTTCGATGGCGATGTGTGGGCTCCTGACCTTGTTCATCATAACGGGCGTTTCTATATCTACTACCCGACCAAAGGCACGAACAAGGTGATCTGGTCTGACCGTATCGAAGGGCCGTGGAGTGAACCGATTGATCTCAAGCTGCCGAATATTGATCCCGGCCACATCGTGGATCAGGCTACGGGTCAACGGCATCTCTATCTTTCCAGCGGATATGTAAGTTCGCTCGCGAACGACGGTCTTTCTGCGGCTTGTCCGCCCAAGAAAGTCTATGATGGTTGGGCATTCCCTTCCGAATGGCGGGTTGAGAACTTCTGCTTGGAAAGCCCGAAGCTGCTGTACCGTGAGGGTTGGTATCACCTGTTCTCGGCCGAAGGCGGTACAGCAGGGCCCAGCACGAGCCACATGGTTGTGCATGCGCGATCCAAGAGTGTCGTGGGTCCGTGGGAGAATTCGCCATATAACCCCATCATCCGTACGCGGAGTCCCTCCGAGAAATGGTGGTCTCGTGGACACGCGACGGTTTTCGACGCGGCGGACGGATCTTGGTGGATGATCTACCATTCCTACGAAAAGGATTTCCTGGCGTTGGGCCGCAACAATCTGTTAGAGCCTGTCGAGTGGACAAAGGACGGCTGGCTGAGGGTCAAGGCTGGCAGCGATCCGGCTCTGCCTATGGCCGCTCCCAAAGGCGAGGCGGTCGATCAGACGTGGAAGTTGTTGGCCGACGATTTTCAGGCTTCCGAGCTGAAGTGGCAGTGGCAGTTCTATAAGCAGCACGACCCTTCACGCTATGGTGTCGGGGGCGGTACGTTACGGCTGAAGGGTAGGGGCCTTTCTGTGGCTGACTCTTCGTCTTTGGTGATCAACGCGGGCTCTCACGCCTACGCGTGGCAGGTGGACGTGGAACTGGAAGGCGACGCGCAGGCGGGGCTTGTTCTGTTCTACAGCGAGCAGGCGCATGTGGGTATCGGAATCTCTCCGAAGGCGGCGTGGTGGGGGCCTCGCGCACCATTGCGCGAATGGCCGGGCAAGCGGCCGGCCTCACGGGTTGTCACCTTGCGGATGGTCAATGAGAACAACGAGGTGGACTTCTACATGGGCGAGCAAGGCGGACCTCTCAAGAAAGTCTTCGACTCGCAGAATGTCTCCGGATATACCGCGCAGACCTTCGGCAGTTTTCTCAGCCTGCGCCCCGGGCTTTACTGCACCGGGGAGGGCACGGCACTTTTCAGAAACTTCAAATTTCAACACCTATCTAATGCAAATGCAAAGTAAGCGGCAGTCCAGCGCTTAAGACCTGTATCCCAGTTCACCTTCAACACACGCGATTTCCAGCGCGTGGTATCTGACCTTGCCTCGTGCATCTTCGCACTGTGACGATCCCATCCTGCAGTCCTGTCTTAGGAGAGGAATATGCTATCGACGAGATGAGTCAGCCGGGCAATCAAGCGGTTGGAAAAGCCCTTGACCATCAGGCCCAGCACATCAATCTAGCGGCGCGACAGGATGTGCTGCAAGGACCGGGCCTTGAATTGAATAGGGATGAACTTTGAAACTACAATATTGGATTGTGCAATTGAATTGACGGAACAGATGATACGCACTAAATTCAACCTGTTAT
>CAIJOU010000096.1 GCA_903822375.1 Candidatus Hydrogenedentota bacterium | reverse complement strand
TCAACGCCGAGAACTTCGGCGACCGCTATGTCATAGACCGTCTTCCCATTGAGTACGACAAACACCCGCTCATCGAGGCCTGCGTCGACATCATGGAACTGCCCACCGACCTCACCTTCGAGGTCAACCTCTATTCCAACGCGCCCGCCGGCTGTTCCACGGGCACTTCGGCCGCCGTGAGTGTGGCATTGCTGGGCGCGCTCGATCTGCTCACGCCGGGCCGGCGCATGACCCCGCATGAGGTGGCCGCCATGGCGCACCGCGTGGAAACCCAGAAACTGGGCCTTCAGTGCGGCATCCAGGACCAGTTGTGCTCGGCCTACGGCGGCATCTGCTTCATCGAAATGCACCAGTACCCGCACGCCTCCGTTTCCCAGGTGCAGATTCCCAACAGTGTCTGGTGGGAACTGGAACGACGCCTCGCGCTGGTCTTCCTGGGCAAGTCCCACTCCTCCAGCGAGGTGCACGGGCAGGTTATCGCAAACTTCGAGCGCCAGGGCGCGGACAAGTCCGCGTTGGAACCGTTGCGCAACGCCGCCCGCGACGGAAAGAATGCGCTCTATAGCGGCGATTTCGACGCACTCGGCCGGGCCATGGCCGAGAACACCGACGCCCAGCGCGCACTGCATCCCGCGCTGGTCTCCGCCGAGGCCGACAGCGTCATAGCACTCGCCAAGGAACACGGGGCCGTGGGCTGGAAAGTCAACGGTGCCGGCGGCGAGGGCGGCTCGGTCACGCTCATCTTCGGCCCCGAAAGCGAGCGCAAGCGCGCCTTTATGGCGGCCCTGGCCCCTTTGAACCCCGCCTTCCAGTCCATACCCATCTACCTGTCCCGCTTCGGACTCAGGCAGTGGGAAGGGGTGTAATTCGTAGGGTGTGTGCAGGGGCGCAAAGCGCCACGAAACGCACCATCCCAGCGGGAGTACCGATATACCCGTCGGCTTTCATGGAGCACGCCCATGATGCCCTCAAAATCTACTGCAACTGACGGTTCCAGCCAGGCTCGGTCGGCTTTAAGGATTTGACGTCGCGAATTAGGGAAATGTGGTCGGAGGTCAGCCGCTGTTTGAAATTGAGACCCGCCAGGCGATCGAAACAATCCAGGGTGATTTGATACCGTCGGTCCCTGTCATCACCCGCCTTCCGCAGCGCCCCGTCTTCCTTTCTAATCTCGGCAAAGACATCCATCCAGAAATTGGGTCCGTATTTCTTTTCGCAGTCCCACAGAATATACGCGTGAATACGGTCCACCTTATTCGCCTCAATGTCCGAAGGAAGAACGAATCCCCCCCCCCGATAGCGTTGATACGTCTCCATCTGTTTCTGGCGCGTGCGTTCCAGGTCCTCGGTGAGTATGGGGTTGGGTGCGACCGCGGCACTCGCGATGGTGCCGAGGCTCCATCCGACCATTTCCCAGCCAAACTGCGCGTGCGTGGCGGCCACAAAATTGTGTGCCATCTCCTCGATGTATCCGCACACATGCGGCACGTGATACTTTTTCCACTCGTCCTGCCGTCCCAAATCCAGGTTGGTGTCGTCATACCAGAGGGTGCAGTTGCCCGTGCCGCCGAAGGCGTCCTTGTGTCCCGGCGGAAAATTATACACCACGATAATATGCTGCGTGTGCACGCCCACTATCCCGTAGAGCACATCGTACGCTTTCTGCAAATAGGGCAGCACAATAGTGGCCGCTTCTTCCCTGCTCTTCGGCGCGAACAGGTAGACATGATCGCTCTTAAGCAGGCACGCCGGTTGACCGATGGTCGCCTCGAACGCCGGGAGATCGGCGTATTTCAGCCCGGGGTCCAACCGCTGCACGACATTCTCTGCGACCGAAGCTCTTGATGGGGCCGCGGGCGCGGTTGTAGGGGACTGGATGGTTGCATGGGACTGGATGATGCCGGCCGTCTGGCCGTGATGATTGGCCAGTGCATAGTCAAGCGCCCGTTTGCCCAACAGATCCATGACATCCGGGTTTGCGCCGGCATCAAGCAGCATCTTGCTCGTTTCCATGTGACCGTGTTCCGCCGACAGATGCAGGGCTGTTCTCCCCTGCTCGTCAACGGCGTTGGGATTGGCCCCCTCTTTGAGCAGTTGTGCAACACCGTTCCCTGCAGCGGCAGCCTTGTGAAGCGGGGTGGTTGTGCCCACGACGGCCCGAGACGGATGCGTCAAGCCCAACAGCCTGGCGAACATCGGGGAAAGCGTGAGAAGAAGCAGGATTACGGCGAATATCATCACTTTGCGTGACATATTGCACTCCGTTCTTTGGCTATGGGACGGGGTTGATGCACTGTGCATCACCACAGTGCTCAGTTTCCTTTACACGGGGAAGAGTATACAGCCTGGAAAAAACCGCAACAATGTCGCCAAGTCGGCGGTAATTCCCGCATCGCTGGACACAGCGTGGGGTTCTTTGGGATGCCCTTTCAGGGCAACGGAAACAGGGCGTTCGACCCAGGGGCGCCCTTGCTCTTCGGGCAACGGGCGGCCCTGGGCTACAGTCGGTTGTCCCGCCGGGACAAAGCAATCTCTGGATGGTCGCATATGCGGGCTGGGTGCCCTGGAGCAAAGTGGAACGGAGCACAGCGTCTGCCGGGGGGCTGACACCGCTTCCAGACAACAGCTCGGCAACTTCAGCAACGACAACCCCCTGGAACATGGCGCCGCGCCCGTGCGCGCCAAAAGACGGTGCGTTCCTTGCCGCCTTTCGGCACTTTATACACCCTACTTTTCCCACCCCAATGGTCCGGGTCTTCCAGCCCCAGACCGTGCCCTCCACAAAGGCACGCGCTACTTTGCTGTCACTGTCGCCACGCGGGGCAAATGGTCCGAAGCGATGCGCGTTTCATCGTTGTCCATCACCCGTCCGTCCACAACTGAAAACGCGTCCGACACGAGTATGTGGTCGATGCGCTTCGAGTCCTTCGACCCTTCCGGCGGAGTCAGCGCATCGTGCAGTACTGCCAGGAACTGTTTCAAGCCCGGCGCTTCAACCCCCTCATTCATGTCGCCGGCCAGAATGATCGGTCGCTTTGGATCGATGAGCTTCACCACGGCTGCTGCCTGTTCCTCACGCTCGGGGCCTTTCAGACCCATGTGCGTGTTGAACACATCCACTTCGCGTCCCTCCCACTGCACGGTCACCCTCAGGCACCCGCGGGGTTCCACGTTTTTCGGATTCGGCAGCGGCGTGTTTGCCGAGCTGACGATGGGCAGCTTTGTGAAGAAGGCCACGCCGTATTCTCCATCGTCAAACTTATAGTTGCAGCCAAAGACAGCCTTAATGCCCAGCCGCTTTTCGAACCATGCGGGAAAGTCCTCGCGGTTCGTGCGCGACAGGTTGCGGTCCATCTCCTGAAGACAGACGACATCGGCTTTGGCCGATTCAACCACCCGCGCGATGCGCTCCAGGTCCAGCTTCCCGTCCCGGCCCGCACCGTGATGGATGTTGTATGTAAGCACGGTGAGCGTCGTTTCCGGCGCCGCAACCGCAGCATCGGTCCAAGCCAGAACCAAAGCCACTCCGGCGATCCTTGCAAAGTTCATTCGTCTTCTCCCGGTCTGTTGTCCCCGCCCTGTTGTTTTCGGTTCATGCCGGCCATGGCGCTCAGGACTATCACGAGCATGACGCACACGGCGACGGCAAGCATACCCCAAAGGAAGAAACGGCTTTCTTCGACCGGCTTCTCCGCAGGTTTGGGAAGCTCCGGCGGCCTTTCCTCCAAAACGCCCGGCTTCACTTCCGGAAGCGTGTCCAAGCGCAAATCTCTCACGGACTGCACAAGGTCGTAATTCGGCACCGTCATGGCGGCATTTCCAAAGAACAGCGTGACGGTCTTCTTGCCGGACACGTCAAAACAAAGCTGTCCGGTCCTTCCCCACAAGATCGGTGCCTGGACGGACAACGGTGGATTGTCACCGTTGTCGACCACAAGCCGCAGCCTGGCGGGCGTGACAAAACCCTTCAGGACGGCCAGCGCATCCACCGAATGCCGCTCCCACTGCGTCCGTTTCAGCGTACCCGCGCATATTCTGTTCCAGTACTTCCCGTCCTCCGAACCATCAAACGTGAACTCACGGGAAAAATAGGGATCATCCACGACGAACCATGCGGACGCCACCGGAAGACTGCGGCAGTTCACCGTCCATTCATAGACGGACCGCCCGCGGCCGGGGGCGGTGCTGGTGTCGGCCGGGTCCACCCGGGCCAAGGGCACCAGCACCAAGCCGGAGGCCGCAGGATCCGGCACATAGTCAGCCAGCACCGGAGCGGAGAATGTGTTCGCCCCAGGCGCCTTGTCCGCGGCATAGACGACACGCAGCCAGCGTTCTCCCCCTTCCTCCAATTGCAGCCAGCGGGAGAGCGGCCCGTCCGCATCCAATCTGGATTGAATCCGGTAGCCGCCGTCAAGCAGTATGCGCCAGTTCTGCTTGTCGCTTGAACCCTCCACCCGCAACGGCCAGGGATCACGCATCCAGCCTTGCAGATCGAGACGGTTCTTGTGTGCAGGCGCGCCAAAATCCAACAGAAAGGCCTTCGTATCGTCGTCCAGCACGTTCATTCCCTGGAGTTTGCCCGGAAGCGGGCGTTCCAGCGCATGATAGGTGGACGTGTCGCGTTGAAGCAGATAGGGAATCGTGCGGTTCTGGTCGTCCGCGATGCGCAAATCCCCCCAGGCCGGGTTGAGTTTGTCAATGATCCCGCTGGTCAGCGTCAGCCGCACAAAACCCGACGGCGCTTCCGCAAGTATCACCGGCGCATGATACTGAAACGCATCCGGATTGACCGTTCCGGGGGGATCGACGGCGCCCGTCGCCAGCGCCAGACAAACCGCCAGCATCAGGGCGTTCATTGCCCCTCCTCCTCCCTGGTTGCGCCTTCACTCTCTTTGGGTGCGCCCTCTTCGACCCCGGACAGGGCCGCGCTGAAGCGCTGATAGAAATAGGCGGCGACCAGCAGCAGCACACCGCAGGCAACCCAGGAAATCACCCGGTACGCCACCTCCAACTGCGCCGTGTCGAGCAGGATGACCTTGGCAACGGTCACACCAAACAGGCCCATGCCCACCGCGCGCCGGAACAGTTCACGGGACACGAGTCCGTGCCACACCAGCACCAGCGCCTGCGCGGCCCACGCTGCGGAAATCAGGCTCATGGCGATGCGCGGGTCGGCCATTTCGGTGCCGCGGTCCCAACGGAACAGTTCGATAACGACCATGAACATGAGCAGGCCGTGTCCCGCCAGTTCATGCCCGCGAGCCAGCGCCGCCTCTTTCGCGCGCCAATATCCCCAGGCCATGCCCCACAGCACAAGGATATAGAAGAGGTGCGAAAGAAAGGCGGGATTGAGCGCCAGCAATGCACTGCCGGTCCGGTAGTCCGTGAGGTAAATGAGCAGGAGGAACGCCGCGATGCCGG
>CAIJOU010000095.1 GCA_903822375.1 Candidatus Hydrogenedentota bacterium | reverse complement strand
GAAATTGAGCAGCACCGCGCGGCCTTTGCCATACTCGTTCACGATACAGACGGGTGTATTCAGTCCCGCCCAATAGTGAATATGGAATGCATCGCCCAAACCCTTGCCCGTGGTGGCTTCTACCGAGGGGTCCACTTTCATCCGCGGATAGACGTCGCGGCCTTGCCAGTTGCCCCAGCGCATTTTGACGGATTGGCCGTTTACCGTACCGTCCACGCCCACGCGGTCCACTTCCAGGGCTTCCTTCCGTTCCGAGCAGCGGATGCCGAAAAGCTCATCCAGCAGTCCGTTGTCGAGCGGCTTGCAGTGGCCGTCATAAAGGGCGGGCCGGAGGTCGGCGATAACGGTGCCGCCGTTCTGGACGAAGCTTCGCACAACGGCCGCCTCATCCGGGCTCATGGCGAAGGCGAGCGGCAGGATGAGCACCTTGTAACGGGCCGCGTCGAACTCGCCCTGCCGGAGCATGCGGTCGGTGACATAGCGGAACTGGAGACCGGCGTTATGGAGCAGCGTGCGCCAGGCGGCGTGGTCCCGTTTGTAGTCGCCATAGCTTTCATTACCGTCGAAATGCGCTATATAGGTGGAGGGCAGCGAATACAGCATGGCGACGCCGTCATCCTGCATTGGACAGTGCATGAGCAGCGTGCCCAACCCGTCGCGCACGATTTGGGTGTCCTCCAGCAGTTCCTTGACGGCGGGGAAGGGGACGAGCGTGGGCATCAGGTAGCCGTGATAGCCGTCCAGATTGTCGTAGCGCCACCACTGAACCGTGTTCATGCAATTGGTCACCTGGCCCCAGTATTCGCGGAGCAGTGTTTCGGCGCCGGGGTCGTAGCCGATCCAGTTGCCCATGGGGAAGCCCGGGCGCGCGATGGAGCGGACCACTTCGTTGGCCGGGCCTTCATAGGGGCCGAAATAGTCCATCTCGCGCACAAAGCGGTCCAGGTCGCCGCCCTGACGCGAGCGCGTCGTCAGTTTACGAATGGTAAAGCTGTCGGTCCCTTCGAACCCGGTCCACGCCTGCGGGTCTATTTTCTTGAAAGCCTGCCGGAACTGCTTGCACCATTCCACATAGGTGTGGTTCTGAAAAGCCTGGCGGTCATACCAGCGTGCGTAGTTCTCCGCTTGGAGCGCCCGCATCTCATCATTAATGTTCCCAAAGGCGATCTGCTTTTCCAGGTCATCGCCCTTGGCCCCCTCGCTGTCTGTGCGGTACAACTGCTGTTGTTCGGCGAAGTAGTCCTGGAACCACTTCGGCGCGTCCGGCGCGGGCAAGGGGCCTTCCGAAAGTAGTTCAATTTCCTCAAAGGCGCGGTAGTTTGTGTTCCACTCACGGTTCAATGCTGCGATGTCGCGGTAGGTGTTCTTCAGATATGTGCGATAAGCATCCATGCAATATGGACTCAGGCAGGAGGCGCGCACGGCATTTTCATCGCCGAGCGAATAGACGAAAACGCCTGCTTCCCGCGCAGGCCGGGCGGCCTCGACGGTCTTGCTGATTCTTTCCTGCATCTTTGCTGCGTCGTATACGCAGCCTGACTTGAGCCAGCCAGTTTTGGGGTCCAGCATGGCCGTGGTTGTGTGGCTGCTGGCGCGGAAACTCTGTGCATAGGGCACGAAGGACAATTCGTTCTCCGAAAAAGACAGCGGCGGCGGGCCGCCCTGAAGCACCGTGGTGACGCCGTGTTCGGCAAGGCTCTGCACCCCGTAGGGCGCCAGGTCACCGGAAGGCGTGTTCCACATCATGAAGTGGAACTGGTCCCGGTGCCGTTTGGTCACGCGCAGATAGACGCTGGTCGAGGCGATTTCGTCCTGGCCTTCGAGCAGGAGCGCTTCGACGCGAAGCAGCATGGGCATGTCGGGCTCGATGCGGAATTCAAACGGCACTGCGTTAGCGGAAGCCTTCAGCTCCTGTTTCGCCAGGATGCGGCCCCGCTTGTCCACGAGCCGCACTTCAACCCGGTCGTGCGGATGTATGGCATCGGTTACGGCAACATGCCCGCTGGCGGTTTCTCCGACTTCCGCCCAGTCCTTCTCCAGTACGACGGCGTCGATACGACGGTCTGCCGCAACATGAAGCGGCAGTGTGGCCCAGTTCTCAGTTACGCCTTCGCGCACTGCAATTGCGTCGACATGGTAGTCCCCCTCGGGCACGAAGGGTATGGTGATAGCCAAGGAAGAGTCGGCAGTGGTGTCGGTGACTTGACCCTGTAGGACAGCCGCCCTCGGCTGTCGATCCGGGGTGCAGGACGCAAGCTGACAGCCGGGGGCGGCTGTCCCGCATGAGGAACGACAGGCGAGGGCGCCTGTCCCACAGTCCTTCGGCATAGCGCCATTGCCGGTAATAATCCAGGTGCCGAGCACAAACTTTTCGCCATCGCGTTGGCGCATTTCGGCGCGGACCTCGGTCCCGGCAGGTGCGTTCCTCCACGATAGTGTCGCGGCGTCCGCAGGCAGTGTGAGACGTTCGATATTGGCCGATGCCGATTTAACGTTCAATCCCATTTTGGGCGCGTGTTGTGCTGCCCAGAGCAGCGCGCGGCCCTGTTGTTGCATCTGGTAGTCAAAGTCCGTCTCCCAACCGGGCTGGAAGACCAGTTTCTCCCGTCCGGGCAGTACCACGATGCGCCCTTTTCCCAACCTGTACGCCTCTCCCTGAAGCAATTCAGCGGGGCGCGGGTCCATCTTTTGGGCATTCTCGAAAGGCAGCTTCGCGTTGACCAGTACCAGTCCGGTGCCGTCCATGACTTTTTCTCGCAGCTTCTCCTGAACCGGTTTGGGCAGCGTGTCCACCTGAAGTTGATTAATGAAGATCGCATCACAGGGACCCTCCAGCAGCGCAAGTACCCGCTTGGTGCCCGCCTCCCGGTCGCCGCCGTACCAGTCGGGGTTGCCGTCGCCGATGAGGTGGGAACCCTGCGCGCTGTAGACCGCCTTTGCGTCGAGGTCGAAGCGTTGCATCAACTCGATGATTTCCCGGGCGTCTGTGCTGCCCTGGTACCAAGTGGCGAAGAAGAGCACCTTAACGGTGCTACCCGCATAAGGACTGGCCCAATTCGTGTGCGGTGTCTCGAACTCCATCGACAGCGCATGTTCCTCTTCCAGGAAGTTCCGCGTCTTCTCTGCCTGTTCCTCCTCCTGGGCATAACAGCACAGCGCGGCAAGGAGCAGGCACACTGCGGCAAGTGGCCGGAAAGTTGCGGCGACATACAAATGGGAGGCGGCAACAGGTTTATGCATGGACATTCTTCTCCTATCAGCGGGAATTCTGGCATGGTTTTTAGGGAATGTAAAGGGTCGTCCCAGTTCCTTATACTGTTCCGGTGCACAAACACCTGCGACAGTAAGGAGAGCCGAATATGACAGAGCGCCATGAGCATGTGAGCGGAGCCCGGGAAAGCATGCAGGCAATGGACCGGCGGGGATTTCTGAGGCAGACGGTACAGGGCGCCGCCCTTGCCGGTGTTGGCGTTGTGCTGGCACAGGAGGCAAATGCGCAGGAGCGCACGCGGGTCACCCCGGTTGACCAGCATGCACCCAAGACGGGGCGGTTGGTTCAGCCGGACGAACCCATCGGCCTCGCGGTGATTGGCGTGGGCGGGCAGGGCGGTTCGCATTTCGAGGACTACTGCACGCGGGAGAAGAACGGCGGCAATCTGCGGATGCGCGCGGCGTGCGATGTGTACGCCAAACGGCTCAACAAATGGAATACCCATGCCGCCGAGATCACGGGCCACGGCGTTGACACCTATATGGACTACCACAAGGTTCTTGAACGTGACGATATCCATGCGGTGGTGATCGCCACGCCCGACCATTGGCACGCCCGAATCTCGATGGATGCCATGGATGCGGGGAAGGATGTCTACTGCGAAAAGCCCGTGACGCTGACCGTTGAAGAGGCGCTGGCCGTGCGCGACAAGGTCTTCGAAACAGGGCGCATCTTCCAGTGCGGCGCCAATGCGGCGGCCAAGGACTGGTGCTGGCAGGCACGCAAGGTGATCCAGGAGGGCGGCATCGGCAAAGTGCTCTGGGCCCAGGCGAGCAGCAACCGCAATTCGGCGGGCGGGCCCGATGACCGCGGCGGAGAATGGAACTGGCCCATCGACGAGGCCGCAACCGACGACCCCAATGCCGGTGAGAATTACATCGACTGGACGCGCTGGCTGGGCAGCGCGCAGCCGCGTCCCTTCTCAAAGCCGCGCTTCTTCCAGTTTCGCAAATTCTGGGACTACAACGGCGGCATTGCCACCGATTTGATGTACCACGTGCTTGCGCCGCTGACCATCGCGCTGGATGCCCAGGCTCCCGAACGCGCCACCGGTTCGGGGGGCATTTTCGTGCAGCACGACGACCGGGAGGTGCCCGACACCTTCATGGTCACCCTGGACTATCCCGACGATTACACCATCGTGATGACATCCACCATGGCCAACCGTCAACTGAATCCCGTGGTCATTTACGGGCACCGCGGCACCATTCGCGTCACCGAAGACGGCGCGATAAAAGTCACACCGGAGAAAGAGTTCAAAGACTGGTTCAAAGAAAAATACAGTGTCGAGGAACTGATCGTCGAGCCCGAGCCGCGTGACGACATCCGCACAAGCTGGTTCAATGCGATCCGTTCGAGGGAGGGGATTGTGTTGGGCCCCGAGACCGCATACCGCACCATGGCCGGTATCAAAATGGCCGTGGACTCTTATCGTCAGGACAAGGTCATCTACTGGGACCACGTCAAAGAATGCTATGTGGACAGCCACCCGCGTCCAAACCGCTCTTCGAAAGTTCCGGCCGAACAAGCCTGAGTAAGGGTGCGGTCTTCTATGGAGTGCGTGCGGCCATGCCACCGCTTTTCTTCCCGCAGGCCATGCCTGCGGGATCGCCGGGGCACAGCCTCGGCGAGCGCAAGAGCAAGATTAGGAGCAAGAGCAAGACGATTCGGTCAGGAGAGGACATGAGAAATCAAAGCTTCTT
>CAIJOU010000094.1 GCA_903822375.1 Candidatus Hydrogenedentota bacterium | reverse complement strand
TCTGGCCACGAACGACGTGCTTTCCTGCTTCTGCCAGCCAGCACACCAGCACGCCTTCGGTTTCGTTGACGCCCAGTTGTGGAATAACGATTTCATGCAGGCGGCTCATTCAGATTCTCCCCAGGATTGCGGCCATCAGGCGTTCGACCGTGGGCAGCGCCTGCTTCTCCAGCCCTTCCGCGGCGGGCACGGGACAGGGCGCGGCGGCGACACGAACAAAGTCGCGCTTGACACCGCGGGCGCATTCGGCAAGGGTGGCCACGATTTCCGCGCCCCAACCGCAGGGCTTCTGTCCCTCTTCGAGTGTTGCCACCAGCGGCGTCCGTCCGGCAAAGGCCGCGATGTCGGCTGCGGGCACCGGCGCGAGGAGCGACGGCACGATGAGGTCCACGATGACCTCGTGCTCCATCAACAACCGCTGGACGGCTTCCATCGCGAGGGGCACACTGCCGCCATAGGCAATCAGGACGGCGTTGGGCGATTCAAAGGCGGCCAGACTCAAGTGGGCGGTGGGATAGCGGCCGTCGGTGGCGCGGACCTGGAAGGGGCCGATGCGACCATCACGGCAAACGGCAAGCGGTTTCGGATAAAGCCCCTTGTACTCGATGAACAGCACCGGGCCCTCGGTGAGCAGAATCGCGCGGCGGAGGAGTTCTCCACAGTCGAAAACAGGAGACACCGACACCACGGTCAGTCCGGGAATGCCGCAGAACATGCTTTCGATGGATTGGCTGTGTGTGGGGCCATAGCCGCGACCGCCGCCCATGGGGGTGCGCACGACCATCGGCACCGTTGCGGCGCCGCCCGAAATCCATCCGTATTTGGCCGCGTGGTTGAGCAGTTGGTCGGCGCCGAGCGCCAGAAAATCACCGAACATAATCTCGACCACAGGGCGCATGCCGAGCAGTGCCGCACCGGTCCCCCAAGCCACGAGCCCCGCCTCGCTGATGGGAGACGCCACAACACGCTCGGGAAAACACGTGCTCAAGCCCCTGGTCACCGCAAACGCGCCGCCATAGGGATCAAGCAGGTCCTCCCCCATGAGGAAGACCGCGGGATTGGCCTCCAACGCCTGCTGCAAGCCGCGGTTGAGCGACTTTACACAGGTGATGTCCTCTGCAACCCACGGCACGGGGAGCGCGGACTGTTGCGGCGGGGACGGGACCAGGTCGCCGACGGCCAACGGGGCCGCGTCGGCCGCGGCGATTGCGTCTGCAATACGACGGTTCACGCGCGCAACGATGCTGCTCACGATGCCGCCGGCGGCTTCAACGCGGTGCTGCGCAAGGAGCAGCGGGTCGCGTTGCCGCCACTGCTCAATTTCCGCCGGGTCCCGAAAATCGTCACCTTTACTGTGCGGCCCGAGGCGGTACGTGTGGATGACCTGAAAGCGGGGTGCGCGTTCATCGCGCACTTCGGCAAAGCGCTGGCGAAAGACCGACAACAGTTCAAGCGCATCGTTGGATTCAACTTCGTGGGCGGGAATGCCAAACGCCTCAGCGCGGGCTGTCATGGAACCGCTGAGAGCAGCCCCCACCGGGGTGGTCTGGGCGTAGCGGTTGTTCTCAACCACGAAAAGTATGGGCAGGCGGCGCAGGGCGGCGAAATTCAGGGACTCATACACGAGACCCTGGCCCAGCGTGCCGTCGCCGAGAAACACGACCGCGACATTGCGCCCGTCCTGGTTGAACGATTCCGCCAACGCCGCACCGACGGCGTTGCCGACAATGCCCCCCTGGACGCCACTGGAAAAGAAACGGTTCAGATGCAGGTGCTGGCTGCCGCCGCGACCGCCGCAAACGCCGGTTGTGCGGCCCATCAATTCGGCGAACAGGGCCTCCGGCGCGCCGCCGTAGGCAAGGAAATGGCCGTGACAGCGGTGCGGCGCAAAGACGATGTCGCCCTGTTCAAGACAGGCCCCCGCCGCTGCCGCCGTGGCTTCCTGTCCGAGACAGCTATGCGTCGTTCCGCGCAGCCGACCCTGGGAGAAGAGGCGCAGTGTCTCCTCTTCAAAGGCCCGGATAAGGGCGACCACTTCGAAGAGGGCTTCGGGCGTGGCGGAATAGGGCCGCGCGGCGGTCTGCGGTTTCGATGAAGAATCGATGGTCATTGAAGGTTCAAGTCCAGCACTCAGGGGCACTCCTGTACAAAACAAGCCCGCAATCACCTGTTCGTCCGGAATTTGCGCGGTCCGAGTCGGCCGTGAAAATACCCACGTGCGCAAACTTGCATCCCAGACAACACCCAAAGCGTTTTCATCTTAATCAGCGTATGCCTTCCCAGTCAATTACCCACGCGCTTATCCGTGGAAAGGGCGGCTGTTTCCGGTATCATGACGCGAAGAGACATGCAGCAAGAACCGGAAATGGTGCCACGTCCAACGCAAGGGGAAATGACAGGGCCGTGTTGTGCGTTATTAACTTACATGGGAGGGTACTTTGGGCTTTACGAGGGCTTGGTTCATCACAAGCGATGTTGGGCGCGTCATAAGAAATGGACCGGCGTTTGGGGGACTCGTAAGGGGGTGGAATTGGATTTTTGGACGAAGTGAGTTGCGGGTTGTATAATATTGTTACGGCCTGAAGCGTTCTTGGTGGCGTGATCGGCTGTGTTCGGGGGCGTGCGCAAAAGGCGGAAACCCTTTACTGCGCATTGAATAAAATGAATTGAAGCAGTCGGAAAACAGGGGTTTGACACCACTAACGAGAAGGATTACCATAAGCTCAGATGAACAAGGAATGCATAACGGCACTCTTTCAGGCGGCTCATATTGGTCATATAAAGGGGGCAGTTCTGAATTTGGGCGCATTCAGGAATCAGCGGGTTTTATGCAGGCAAGGGGTAACCCTGATATCCCTCGCGCTGTTTCTTTTCGGTATCCTCGTGGCAGACGCCCACGGGCGTTCAGTGGGCGAGGTGAAAAAGGCCGGGGTGCTGCGGCACCTCGGGATCCCATATGCCAACTTTGTGACCGGCGCGGGCGATGGGATGGACGTCGAACTCATTCAGCGTTTTGCGGCTCACCTGGGCGTGAAATATGAATATGTCCGAACAGATTGGGAGAGCATATTCGGTGACCTGACGGGCAGGAGCGTCACCGTGAAGGGGACTGACGCGGTTATTGGCGACTCGGTGCCCGTTCGCGGGGATATCGCAGCCAACGGTATAACCACCCTGCCCTGGCGTGAGCAGGTTGTGGATTTTTCAATCCCAACTTTTCCAAATCAAGTGTGGCTTATGGCGCGGGGGGACTCTTCAGTGACCCCCATAAAGCCCACCGGGGATATCAACAAGGATATAGCCGCGGTTCGCGGGGTGCTTGCCTCCAAGTCTGTGTTGAGCAAGTTGGGGACTTGTCTTGATCACTCCCTGTACAACATAAAAGAGACGGGGGCGGAAGTGCGGATGTTCACCGGGGGCTTGAATGAAATGGCCCCCGCGCTCCTCAACAAGGACGCGGATTTCAGTCTTTTGGACGTGCCTGACGCGCTTGTTGCCCTGGGGAAGTGGCCTGGACAACTCAAAGTAATAGGGCCTTTGAGTCCGCAGCAGCAGATGGGCGTGGCATTCGCGAAGGATTCGACGGAACTGCGGGAGGCCTTCAACCAGTTTCTGCGCGAATGCATAAAGGACGGCTCCTTCATGCGCCTTGTCCACAAGTACTATCCTTATGTGCTCGACTATTATCCGGACTTCTTTGGAAAGGTCGAGCTGAAGAAATAGGAAAGCCGCCTGGATGCGCAACGGACTGAAAGATCGAAGACACCTCCTGTTCATTCTCTCAAGCAGTGCCTTGATTGCGTATCTCGCGATCCTCATCTATTCGAACCACAATTTTCAGGAGCAGCTTGCAGGCAGCCTGAAACAGCAGTTCACGATGCAGAGTCAGAATGCCGCCGGTGTGGTCCGGAATTTTCTTGATGTGCGAAAATTCGAAATGGACGATTTGCTGGCCTCCCGGGAACTGACCGCCTATTTTGAAAACAAGGCACTGGGGATGAGCGAACTCTACGGCCTGAAGCAGAGCCTCTCCCTGGTGCATGAGCGGTTGCTGAAACTCATGGACCGCAGGCAGGCCACCGGTGAGGCCCTGTACCGCCGCATAGCCCTGTACGATGCCGAAGGCGGCGTATTGACCGACACCTCCCCCGAATCCTCCGCGGCGGTCCCGCCAGAGCAGTCCGGGTTTCCGGTCGAATCCCGGATTGACGACATAAGCCAGAAGATAATCTACACCCGAGGCAATGAGATATTGCTTGTCACGCCTTCGGCATTCAAGGGGAGGTCCAATGGCGCCATCGTTGCATGGTTGAATTCCGACACCCTGCTTGCGTTGGTTGAAAGACAGATGGGCGCCTCGGGAATGGAGTGGGGCCTTGTGGTCCGAATGCCTGACGGCTACCGACCCATCGGAAGGGAGCAGAGCGTCAAAAACGGAGCGGATTGGGTTGCCGGGGGTGACGAGATAGAACGGGGGGCGCATCTGGCGGGCTATTCGACAACGATGATGCTTTCCCCCATTCCTGAAACACCGTTTGATTTGAAAAGCTTGATACCTTCGGCCCCGACATTTGGCTGGAATTTCCCCACGACCAACACTTACGGAGTTTCCGCCCTTGCCATCCTGGTGCTGCTGGGGCTGCTGGGGTTCCTTTGCGTCAACGAGAAGACGGTTGCCATGACGGTGCGACTGGAGGAGACGGAGAAATCCTCCGAACAGATGCGGGAGAAGAATATCCGTCTGTATGAAGAAGTCGAAAACCGGAAAGAGGCGGAGCAGCAGTTGGCGGCCAACGAAAAACTGCTCGCCAGCGTCATTACCGGTGCGCAAGCGGGTATTTGGGACTGGAACATTCAAACGGGCGAGACCCGTTTCAATGAACGGTGGGCTGAGATGATCGGCTACCGTCTTCATGACCTCGAACCCCTCAGCATCGCGAAGTGGGGGCAAATGTTCCATGACGACGACAGGGAGCGCTCCAATCATCTGCTTACTCAGCTTCTGGGAGGGAGTCTTAAACTTTACGAGAGTGAAGTGCGAATGCGGCACGCCCTCGGACATTGGGTGTGGGTACTCATAAGGGGCATGGTTATTGAGTGGGACGAGGAAGGGAAACCACTTCGCGCAAGCGGGACGCAGATCGATGTGTCTGAGCGCAAGCAGGCGGAAGTGGCGACGATGGAAAGCGAACAGCGGCTTCAGGCGATCCTGGATGCCATGCCTGACAGTGTGGTGCTCGTGGACGGGGACCAAACCATCCTTTGGGCGAATCAAAGGTGTTTTGCAGCGTACGGCACAGCGATTCTGGGAAAGAAGAGCTGGGAAGTTTGTCTGGACAGGGATTCGGCCAGCGAAATGTCCTTCTCTTCCAGAGAGGATGGAAAGTGGGCCGTGTACGAACAGGAGGTGGTGGGGACGGACCTTTCCGGTGCCCAGCGAGTGGTTTTGCACATGGCGGCCGTCGTGTCATGGAACGAGGAGGGTGTTCCGGACAGGCTTGTCGAAATCTTCCGAGATGTGACTGACAAGAAGAGCCTCGAAGGTCAACTACGCCAAATGCAAAAAATGGAGGCCGTCGGGCGGCTTGCGGGCGGAGTTGCGCACGATTTTAACAATATGCTGGGGGTCATCCTTGGATATGCCGACATGGCACTGGACCAGGTCGACCCGACCCAGCGGATCCACGCCGACCTGGAGGAAATCCGCAAAGCGGCCGAGCGTTCTGCCGACCTGACCCGCCAGCTTCTGGCCTTTGCCCGCAAGCAGACCGTTTTGCCCAAAGTACTTGACTTGAACGAAGTCGTGGTGGGCATGCTGAGGATGCTGGAGCGGCTCATCGGCGAGCGCATTGACCTGAATTGGATGCCGGGAACGAAATTGTGGCCGGTCAGGATGGACCCCAGCCAACTTGACCAGATTCTGGCGAACCTCTGCGTTAATGCCCGGGATGCCATCGCCGACGTTGGCAGGATCAGCATCGAAACAAGAAACTGCGTGTTGGACAAGGAATATTGTTTCGGTCACCCCGGTGCGCTGTCCGGAGATTACCTGCTACTTTCCGTAAGCGACAACGGCTGCGGCATGGACAAAGAAACGCTGAGCCATCTCTTTGAGCCGTTCTTCACAACCAAGGGCGTCGGTCGGGGCACCGGCCTCGGTCTCGCCACGGTCTACGGCGCCGTCAAGCAGAACAACGGCTTTATCGATGTGCGCAGCGAGCCGGGAAACGGAACCACCATCACCGTCTATCTGCCCCGGTATGTGGGTGGTACTGAGCAGGCGGGCAGGGACGTTGCGTCGAAAACGCTCCTGCGCGGGCAGGAGACCGTCCTGCTGGTGGAGGACGAACCCGCATTCCTGCAACTGGTCAAGTCGACGCTCGAAAGGCTGGGCTATACGGTGCTGGCCGCAAGCACCCCGGGCGAAGCCATCCGGATAGCCGGCGAACACGGCGGGGAGATTGCCCTGTTGTTCACCGACGTGATTATGCCCGAGATGAACGGCCGGGAGCTGGCCGGAAATCTGCTGTCCCTCCGGCCCAACCTCAAATGCCTCTTTATGTCGGGGTACTCAGCCGAAGTCATCGGCCGTGACGGCGTGCTTGAAGAGGACGTTCAACTGATCCAGAAACCATTTGCGACGCCATTTCTGGCGGCCAAGCTTCGCGAAGTCCTGGAGATGCAATCAACCCAGACAACGTCGTAGTTTTGCCACACAAATTGAAGTGGTGCGTCGACTGGACTTGAACCAGGGGCATCCAGCTTGGAAGTCACAGGTTCGCCTGTTTAATCTCGAGTGCCCCTGTATCTCAATGTTTTACCCCGGCCTCATATGGGCTGGATGACAGTCCCCTCTGGCTCGATACGGCCCCTCCCCTGTGGCGTTTCAGAGCCTTCTTACGGAGGCCCGCTCCACCAGTTTCGGCTCGACTTCTTTCACCACAATGCCGCGGCCCGTCTGGTTTCGTATCACTTGGACGAGCAGTTCGGCTGCCTGTTCGCCCAATTGTCTCGGGAAAATGTCCACAGTGGTCAGCGGCGGTCCCAGGAGTTCGCCGACCTCGATGCCGTCGAAGCCGACCACGCTCAGATCCCCGGGAATGTCGAGCGACAGTTCGTGGGCGGCACGGTAAACGCCCATGGCCACGATGTCGTTGAAACACAGAATCGCGGTCGGGCGGTCTTCTGGGTCGCGGAGCACCTCGAGTGCCGCCTGATAACCCGTGGGTGCGGTCTCGCCGGCGTAGGCAATAACGGCATCGGAGAGGCGGATGTCGTGTTCGAGGAGACTCTCCACAAAACCGAGTTGACGGTCGTTGGCCTCCAATGGCGAGAAACTCGGTCCGGCCAGATGTCCCAGCCGCCGGTGTCCGAGGTTGATCACATAATCGGTGCCCAGCTTCATCGGAAGACGGTTCTCGAAAATGACTGAGTGGGTTTCGACCCCCACCAGTTTCCCGACCCCCACCATCGGCACGCCCTCCTCGGCTATCTTGAGGGCGTGAATCCCCTTGGGACCCTCCGCCCCGCGCAGAATAATGTAGCCGGCCGGCCGATAGGAACGGATGTTGGACAGGGTCTGGGGGTCTTCTTGGTCCTCATGGCGCACGCTGTGGAACAGCATGTGGTAACCTTCCGCCTCGAGCACCTTGTTGATCCCCTGAAATACCATGTAATTATAGGGGTTGCCTATTTCGGGAGTCAGGATCGCGACCATGTTTGAAAGTTCGCCCACGAGGGCGCGCGCGATCATGCCGGATTGGTAGTTTCTCTCACGGATGCATTCCAAGACTTTACGACGCGTGTTTTCGCGCACGTTGCGCTTGCCGTTTAGAACTGCCGAAACGGTTGTGCGCGAGATGCCGCACAACTGCGCTATCTCGCTTGTTGTAATGGGTTTGCTTCGCTTTTCGGCACTCATTATCGGCGTCTTCTCCGGTCTTATTTCACTCATTATGGCATGGCGGTCCAAGATTCTGCAACAAGTGTTTCATCTATTTGCCAACAAAATCGTACGTATGTTAAGTATTGTCTAAAGACGAGACTGTCAGAACATGATTCTGACAACGGCCGTTACGACCTGCACCTCCTAGTCCTGTTCGTCCTCCCCCGTGTTGCTCCTGTCCCCAGCTCTTGTCTTACTGCCTGTACCAAGCCCCGGAGAACTCCCCGGGTCGGTACTCCCGTCTCAGGTGTTCTCGAACTTCCTGTTCCGTCATGAGCGCGGGGCGCAACTTCTCTTCGGCGAACATCGGGGCCTGATCGCTGTAGTGGGGCGAGTCCTCGTCGCCGGTGGCATTTCCGTACTGGTGGATAACTTCCGAATGCAGGCGTCCCTCTTTGTCCCACTCGACCATCTGGTAGTAACAGTCGCCGCCCACGCCGAGCATGTGACCGTCGTCGCTGACGTCAAAATAGACGGCACGCAGGCAGTCCGGTCCTCCGCCGAGTCCCAGGTCCACCGTGCCGCGTCGCAGCCGCAGGACCTGTTCCAGGGGAACATCGAGTCGGCCGTAGTGCTCCTTCAGGAGTAAGGCCGCCTGGCGCAGGACGTTGACGGGGTCCGAATCTTTGCCCAGCCAGGCGCCACGCCGGTTGTGGTTCCAGCCAGTGAGCAAGGCCAGGGCGGCCGAGCTGTTTTCCTTGGTGACGGTATGGTCCCAATCCTTAAGCAGTTTGGCGGCCTCCTGCAACAACGGTTCCTGCGGGACCTCCTTTTTGAACAGCTTGTCGAGATTCCACGCCACATCGGACTGGTCGGTCAATGTCTTGTCATGCTTATATGCGTAGAATTCCTCGCGCGTGATGGATGTGTCGCCTCCAAAAAGGGCTTGGGCACGCCGACTGCGGTTGGTCTCCTGCTTTTCAATACCCATTGCTTTCGGAAACGCGGCCGGGTCGGGTGCCCCGTCGGATGTGGCATGGAACGGCGTACTGTTGCAGCTTTGCAGAAAACCTGCCGGCGGGTTGGTCGCCTGGGGCAGTTTCTCAAAGGGATAGACCTCCGTCCAAAGGGTGTTGGACGTGTTGCCGGGCACTGGCTTGGTCCAGTCGTAGCTCTCATCGCGCACCGGGATGCGCGCGCCGTACAGGTAAAAAAGGTTGCCGCCCTTGTCGGCATAAACGGTGTTGAGCGACGGGAGCGCCAGCAAACGCATGGCATCCTTGAACTCCGTCAGGTTACGGGCCTTGTTCATTCGGTACCACTGTTCCAACTGCTGAATGTCGCCATAGCCGGCAAACCGGATGGCATACAATCCCTTGGGCGTCCGCGCCACCGGTCCCTGGACTGACCAGAGCATTTCGCGTTTGAAAGTCCAGGAGATGAAGTGCCAGAGCTTGACTTTGATATGTGCCGTGCCGCGCTCAAGGTCCCGCCATGCCCCGTCGAACTTGTATTGGTTCGGATTGTCCGGGTTAACCTCCAGTTTGTAGATGTCGGCGAGGTCGGGCCGATTGATCGTGTGGCACCAGCCTTTGTTTTCGTCGTGGCCCATGAAGATCAGGGGCGCCCCGGGCATGGTGCAGCCGACCATGTTCCAGCCCTCGTTGCTGTGGACGTGGGCCTCGTAGTACTCCACCGGCCCGGACCAGGGCATGTGCGAGTTGACCGCAAGGCGTGTAAAACCGTCCGCGGACCGCGAGGGCGCCACCGCAAACGTGTTGGACCCAATGACCATCTCCCCTTTCAGGTCCACCCTGTCCACCGTCTCCGTCTCGTTCGCGGTCAATTTGTCGTCCGGAGGATTCATCCACTGTTCCAGGTCGCGCTGAAGCTCATAAAAGAAGGGTGAGGTGAACGAGGTTCGCGTCACGATGTCCCTGCCTGTCACCGGCAGTTTCAGGTGGGGCATCTTGTCACGGTGCAGGGAGGCATAGTGGTTTATGCCGTCGGCGCAGCCCTCCACCAGCGCGCGCAGTTCCGGACTCAGTTCCCTCTCATATTTGGCATCCACAAATTCACGCGTCTTGAACAGCTGCAGCATGTAGTCGCTCTTCGCCTCATCCTGTCCCTTGACCGATGCCAGCAGCCCGCGCGCGGTCAGGATGGACTCCTCCACCCCGCGCCAGTTGTCTTCACACTGCGCATAGGCCAGACCGTAGGCCGCGGCTGCGTCCGTTTTGCCGAAGATGTGGGGCACGCCCCATTCATCCCGAAGGATGCGCACCACGTACTTGTCCGGCGGCGGAACAAAAGCGCCCCTCTCCCCCGCGCCGAAAATAAACCAAGCGAGCGCGACCAACGATGCCATCAGCGCGAGAATGCAAAGTGAACGGCGAATAGACTTCATCTTGGCCTTTCCTTTAGGCATAGGGCATTGGATTGCCCCGGACGGGACTATTCAATGACGACTTCAACCATGTCTCCGGAATTGAGGCTCAAGTTCTTCTCCAGAACGACGGTAACGGTGTTGTTCTCGCAGGTATGTTCTACCTTGACCGGTACCGAAGCACCCACTTTCGCGGTGACGCGCTTCACAGCGATGCCCTGGGGTATATCGAATGACAGGACTTTCAGCGACAGCCTTCCCCAGTTCAGTGTAATCCGCTCCGTTTGCACGCTCCCTTTTCGCTGTTGAATGAATGTTCCCCAGCCTTCAGCGGCAGTAAAGGCAGCTTTGAAATCTTCCGGTGTCAGGCTGGGGGCGAAGGCCATGCGGCACGCGGGGCCGTTATAGTCGAATCCACACAGCGCGGTGAACACGCCCCAACCGGCAAGCGCCCGGGCATAGTGGTCACCGCATTCCACCTCATTGTAGGGATTGCGCTTAGAAGCCACATTTGGCCCGATTTTGGGCGCCAAGTGAATCACACCCAAATACATAAATCGTCTTTACTTTACACCACTTCACACGAAAACACAATAGGAAATGGACCGTCTGCCCACTTTGTGACGCCATGGTTGGCACAGAAACAAAACCCCGGCCAGCGCGGGGCGGGCCGGGGGTGGGCGGATGGAATGCTTTCTACAGCTTCGGCCAGGTGGCGTGCGTGACTTCGCCTCTGTGGTTGGCGACGGCGATCCCGGCGCCCTCTTCTGACTCTGAGAGGGCCATGCCAGCAACAAAGCGATCGTAACTGCGACCAAGCGCCGTGTATCCACCAGGGCGCTGTGTGGTCATTGCACCCTTGCGTGCCGCGCCCTCAAGTATGGTCTTCCAATCGGTGGGCACGGGCGAGAAGCCAATAATGACGCGGTCCAATTTGACCAGGAAGCCCTTGACCTCGGGGATATCGTAGAGGTACGCAAGGGCACCGCTTGCGGCCTTCAGTTGCCGCTTCTGTTTTGCCCTTGCCAGTGCGCCCATGATCTTCATGCCAGCGCCCTGGTCATTGCCATGGGGATCTCCCTGGCCAACAGTTGCGAGATTCTGCCAATGTCGGCTTCCTCCCTGATGGTCAGGTTGGGGAAGTTGATTGTGACAGAGCCGCCCGCTCCGGTACCGCGCGCGGTGTCCCTGGCGTTGATGATTGTGCCGGCTGTCGACGGTACGAACATCTCCGGCCCCTCCTCGCCGACAATGTAGGGCGAACCCGAGGACACGGGCCCACCGGATGCGCGAAACTGCGTCTCCTGGCCTGCAGCCGTTCCACCGCCAGAATTTGGGACAGACCCAAACAAGGATTTCACCCCGCTCCATGTGTTCATGACCTGATTCCACATGTCTTGAAACGTCATGTAGACCAAGTCGGATAGGCCGGTAAAGCTCCCTCCTATTTCCTCTGTCGCCTTCTTTGCGGCCTCGGTCGGCTTGTCATACTTTGCGAGGATGTCCAGCATCTTTTGGTGGTTCGACTCCACGGTGTTCTCGCTCTTAAACCAACCATTAACCACCTCCTCAGCGGCGCCCGATGAAGCCCCGGTCACGGTTGAATAGTCCGCGAGTTTCGCTTTTGTTTGCT
>CAIJOU010000093.1 GCA_903822375.1 Candidatus Hydrogenedentota bacterium | reverse complement strand
GGGTCGGGTCGGTGACCAGGAACACGTGCTTGGCGACCGGCCCCATCAGCGCCGCGACTGGCGCTTCCTGGAAGGCATCGGTGCCGATCGCCGCCGTCGGCACCTGGCCGCAGAGCACCACGATCGGCACCGAATCGGCCATGCAGTCGCGCACCGGGGTGACGGTGTTGGTCGCACCGGGGCCTGAAGTCACGAGACAAACGCCGACCCGCCCGGTCGCGCGGGCGTAACCGGCCGCCATGAAGCCCGCGCCCTGCTCGTTGGCGGGCACGATGAGTTTTACCTCTTTGTCCGGGTGGATGCGGTTCCAGCGGAACACGGCGTCATAGGTGGGCAGGATCGCCCCGCCGCTGTAGCCGAACACCGTGTCAACACCCTCGTCGACCAGTACTTGGATGACCATGTCCGCGCCTGTCATGGTCTTGCCGGCCATCTTGTGATGCTGCTTCTTTGCCGCACTCATTGCTGCTGTCTCCTCGATACTGCCCGCACGGCGCGCCCAAGGCGCGCGTGTTCGTAAACCGTGTCATTCAAACAAGAGAAAAAACGCGAGCGCCATTGCGGGAACGGCGCTCGCGCGGGATATCAACGGGTCGGATTACTTCTCTTCCGCTTCCGCCTCGGGCGCCGCATCCGCTACGGGCTCCCCGGCTTCACTGGTCGCTTCAGCCTGCTCGACGGCTTCGGCCGTCTCAACCGCAGCGGTCGGCTCGGCCACGGCGGCCTGTTCGACTGCTTCGGCTTCCTTGTCGGCGGCGGCCTGCTCTTCCGCGGCGGCCTTTGCGGCCGCCTTGTCGGCGCGCTGCGCGGACTCGACACGGCTGACGGCGACCATCAGTTCGTGCGCCACGTCTTCGAGGGAGCGGCCGGCCTGGATCATGCTGGACGGCACGGAACCGCGCATCGCGGCGCCGACATCGACCGGGCGGCCGGTGCTCTGGCCGTGCTCGGCCATGTTGGCCTGCTCGAGGTCACGCTCGTACTCGCGGATGCTCAGGCCGATCTTGCGGTCGACCGGGCTGATGTTGATGACCTTCGCCATCACCTTGTCGCCGATCTTCAGCACGTCTTCGGGCTTCTGGACGCGGTCCGAGGCCAGCTCGCTCACGTGAATCAGACCCTCGATGCCGTTGCCCAGCCGGGCGAAGGCGCCGAAGCTCACGAGCTTCGCGATTTCAACCTCGACATGCACGCCGACCGGAAGGTCCTTGATGACTTCAAGCCACGGGTCGTCCTGAAGCTGCTTGAGCCCGACGCTGATCTTCTCGTTGTCGGGATCAATGTTCAGCACGCGCACCTCGACCTCCTGGCCCTTTTCAAGGACTTCGGCCGGGTTCGTGACCTTCTTGGTCCACGAAAGGTCGCTCACGTGCAGCAGCGCGTCGATGCCGTCCTCAATCTGGACAAACGCGCCGTACTCGGTCAGGTTGCGCACCGTGCCGGTGACCACGGAGCCCAGCGGGTAGCGCTCGGAAAGCTGCTTCCACGGGTTCGGCTGCGTCTGCTTGATGCCCAGGGCGATCTTCTCGTCCT
>CAIJOU010000092.1 GCA_903822375.1 Candidatus Hydrogenedentota bacterium | reverse complement strand
TTCATGAATTCGATTGCACTCCATTGGCACTCTTGCCTTGGATTCCTATCCCCGACACCAATTATACCCTTTGCCGATGCCCGCCGCGTTAGGTTTGGTCATTTCGCGGGCTGGTCTGCCTTTGCCGGGGCATTGGTGGCGGTATCGGCGGGTGGCGTTTCCGGAGCGGCGGCGGGCGCTGGGGGCGGCGCAGGCGTTGGCGGCGGTGACGGTGCTACTTCCGGGGCTGGAGTTGGCGGCGGGGCTGGTTCTGCGGCTGGAGCCGGTGCTGGGGCTGGAGTCGCGGGAGGTGAGGGTGCTGCTTCCGGGGTTGGGGCAGGCACGGGAGCGGCTGGCGCTTCCGGAACCGGTGCGGGCGCTGCCGCCGGGGCCGGAACCGCCGGGGCCGGGGCATTGGCGGGGAGGGTTTCCTTTTTTACGATATCCCATATGGCGTCGGCCAGTCCCTTGAAATCGTCGTTGAAATGGTGGTTGCCCTCGCGTTTGAGCACGATGACCTTTTGCGGATCGAGCTTCTCACAGATGCAGTCGCCGTCCTCGGTGCTTGTCACGCACAAGACCTTCGGCCCGTTGATCTTTTCTATTTCCGGCTGCACGGGAAACTTTGCCCGGTTCGTGGGGGAAATCACCCAGTCCTCCAAGTGAAATTCAAACATGGTATCCGCCGACGGACCAATCATGACGACCATCGCCACCTTGTCTTTCAGGTCCTCCGGCACGCGTGTCGCGACAAAGGGGATAATCTCCGCGCCCAACGAATAACCCAGCAGCACGATGCGCTGCTTGTCCCACTTCTTCATGTAGAAGCGCAGCGCGCGGTACATGTCGGCCGCGGTTTCGTCCGGGGTTCGCGGCTTGGCAAAGTAGCCGTGCGAACTCATGCCGATGACCGGCGCGCCGTGTTCCGCCAGCACTTTCGACACCGTGTCGTCCAAGCCCCACCAGCCGCCGTCGCCGCTGATGAGTATGCCCAGCATATCCGTCGACTCGCCACCCTGCGGCAGTTCCGTGATGGGCAGGTCCTTGACATCCGGCGGGTCGTCTTTTGCTTGAGTCTGGGCGGCTGGTTGGGCGTCCGGCGCTGCATCAGGATAGGCCGAACTTACGGGCAGGATTACGGCGACTGCTATCAACAGTCCGGCCAGCGGGGCCGGGAACACTTCTCTCTTCATAGGTCCGAATGACTCCTTGGCGGCTTTCAGCTAAACACCCGAAAAGGTTGCCATTATTCTCTTGTGTGGATACCCGTCCCGGCCACGGGGTTCCACCGCTATTTTCCCCAACCTTCCCGGAGCACGCGTTCGGCGTTCCCGTGCAGGAACTTTTCCACCTGCTTGTCCGTGTACTTTTTCAGCATGGCCTCCCGCAGTTTCCTGTATCCGCGCGGCGACCGCAAATCTTTCGGAACGGTGGTAAAGCCGTCCAAGTCGGAGCCCATGGCGACCACATCTTCTCCCCCATGCCGCACCAGGTGGTCCATCGCGTCCAGCGCGCTTTCGACGCCCGCGGTGGCGCGCCCGGCGAGTTCGGGACGGAAGAACATCATGAGACCGACAACCCCGCCCGTGTCGGCGATTTCCCGGATGTCGTCCGGAAGCGGGTCGGGCCGGAGTTCCGAGACGGCCGGGACGCAGACATGCGACATGATGACGGGGCGCTTTTTCGGGTGGTTCCGGGCAATCGCGATGACCTCCCGGCGGTATTCGCGCGTGCCGTGCGTGGTGTCCACAATGATGCCCGTGTCCAGCAGTTTCTCCACAAGCCGATGACCCCAGTCGGACAGTCCCGACGCGTCCTGATACTTGGGGTTGAAACAGCCGGGGGCAAAGCGCGTGCGAAAGTCCGCGCCCATGATATCGGCACAGCCGCCGGCCATGTTCGGATAGAGATGGGGAACGATCATGTAGCAGACACCGCGCGCATAAAGTTCATCCACCATGCCGATGTCGCCGTTCAGGTGGTGCGCCCCCTCGACGGCGTGCAGCATGCAGAGCTTTCCCGAGGCGTTGATGCGCTCCATGTCGGCCCGGGACCGGGCAAGCTCAATGACGTCGCCGCGCCGTCGGCGGGTTTCATCGACCATTGCCTCCGCAGCGTCCAGATACTCGCGGGTCAACACGTCAAGCGGGGCCGTGGCAAGGTGGGCCGCGCGCGGATGGACCCGCGCCAACAGGCCGAGGGGCCAGATGTCGCTGAACATCTCGCGCTCAACGACATAGGCGGCGCAGACAAAAGTCTTGACGCCGCCGTCTATCAAAGAGTCCAGGTCCACACACATCGACAGGGGTATGAACCCTGACGGCGGTTTGTGGGCCTTCCAGAATCGTGTCTTGAACATGTACGATTTCAGCGTCGGGTGGGTGTGCAGGTCGACCACCCGGAACCGTTCGTCCGTTACGGCGTTCTCATTGGTGGGAATCACGGGTTACTCCCTGACCGGTTCGCCGCGGCTGCCCACCGTGACACAGGCACGGCTGCTCACGTCCGGCGCGGCGTCACATTCAAACTTGACCGCGTTGTCCCCGGCTGCAAGCGTCGGCGCGTCGCCCTGCGGCGTCACCGCGCCAATCAGATTGCCCTTGGGTCCGTAGAGCTTGCAGTCGTTTGCAGCGCGGTATTCGAGATAGCTACCCGTCTCCAT
>CAIJOU010000091.1 GCA_903822375.1 Candidatus Hydrogenedentota bacterium | reverse complement strand
CCGTGTAGTGCTGTTCCACCGTCACCGGCACCAGTCCGCTCAGCAGGACGTGGTCGTCGCTGATGGGCGTGTTCGAATAGGAGAAGCCGCCCGAGAAGGTCCACTTTTCCAGCGCCTTCCATTCCACGCCGAATTTCACCCCGTTCTGGTTGCGCCAGTTGAACCCGCCGCCGTCCAGCATGGGCGAGCCATACTGCGGAATCGACTCCCAGTTGAGCCACTTGTAGTCGAGGGTCACTTCCACCTTGGGGTGAATGGTGTACGCCACGCCCACCTGCAGGACCTGCGGGGTGTCGAGGGTCGATTTCATCAGGTCTGTGTACTTGTCCTGCACCTGCACCCAATGACGCGACGAATAGCCCGCGCCGAAGGCGAACTTGTCCCAGCGCTTGTAGATGCCGAGACCAAATCCGGCCCCGTAGGCCGTGCCCCAGTCCATGTCCCCCGAGGTGGGCTGGAACGCCAGGGTGATGTGGTCGCTGCGGAACCGGTTGACCGAACCCTGCAGGCTGATTCCCAGCGCCCAGCCGTTGTCCAGTTCATAGGCATAGGACAAAATGCCCCGCATGTGCTGGTAGTCGAGGCGGCGGTCCGTGTTTCCCTCGAAGATGCGGGATATCCAGTTGCGCGAATGGGGATAATCGACGCCCGAGCCGCTGGGCACAAATAAACCGCCGCCCAGCGTGCCCACCGACAGCGGCATGATGAAGCCCGAGGAAGCGATAAAGGCCTCCTTGTTGGACTCCAGGGGACCGTCCAACCGGTTGCCGATCAGCCCTTTGGGCTGCAGGTCGATATCGGTAAACACCGAGTACAGATTGAAATCGAAGCGGCGTTCCAAGTCAACCATGCTGGCCGGGTTCATGTAACTCCAGTAGGCGCTGCGCGGGCTGGCCACGCCGCTGGAGGCACGGCTTAGTTGCAGCGCATCGCTGCCCAGCAGGAACACCCCCTCGCTGGCCCAGGCTCCGACGGCACACAGGACAAACAACACCATCATTCCAAACCGGGCCATGTACAGCATCTCCAGGTAATATGCAAGGACTTATCTGGAGATTGCAGTACTCCACGAACTACACCCTTGCAGATGGATTAAATAAGAAAAATGATATATTCAATCACATCTCTTTTCAGTGACCCGCAATTTGTAGCATATTCTCTTGATGTTGGTCAAACCAATCGCCCTACTTATGCATTAATGCCTGATTACCCCGAAATTCTATGAAATAACGTCAATGGGTGAATATTGGACAATCAAGGTTCTTATCGGGAGGCATGGTCATCCGCATGCACTCTGCCCCGCATAACTTAAAGTACCTTGATACAAAGACAGAGACCGCCAACGTGCACAGCACGAAAAACACAAATCCCGGCCCTGGAAGGGCCGGGATTGCGGAAATGCTGTTGTGGTCGGCTTTAGTACTGTCTATTGTGCTGCTGTTCCCGTTCCAGTTCTTCCTGGTACTCCACGCAATAGCGCGCTGCGGGAAATGCTTCCAGCCGCTTCTTGGGAATGGGCTTTCCACTGCCCTCGCAAATGCCATACGTGCCCTTTTGGACACGCATCAGCGCATCGGCGATATCCATAAGGCGCTGTGATTCGCCGCTGGCGATATTGAGCGAGGTCTCCAGTTCGAAACTGTCCGTGCCGCTCTCGGCGTAACTGGTAAGGTCCCCCCCGCTGTCCCGGCCGCCTTCGGTGCGCGAGGCCTCTTCGATGCTGCGAACGCTGCCCATGAGACGGTCGCGCTCCTCCATCAGCATCTTCTCAAACTTCTTCAATTCAGTCTTGGTAAGCATGTAACACTAGCTCCTTACACTTTATACACAGCGGACTTTGTCTCGGAACTCCGGCACGTTGCCGAAAACGCTGCAAACACTTGTCAGCTTTTGACTTGCAACATTCCAATGTGGTCCGGACGAACAATGTCCGGGACAAAGCCGAAAAAGCGGCGAGAGTGTATCACATGAACGCCGGATCTGTCAAGGCTCGGCATTATTCGCACTATTCTGAGAGGAGCTTGTCTTTCAGGGCAGCCAATTGGTCTGCCAACAGGGTATTCATCAGCGCACCACTGGGCTCCGCATTGCCCCGGGCGCCTTCACGCTCTCTGGAGGGACGGCGATCACCGCGATCACCACCCGCACCGTCGCGCGACCGTTCGCGCCCGCCCTCATCGCGCCGGGGCGCGCGCGGTCCGGGACCGCGACGACCACCATCGTCACCGGGACGGGGACGAGCCGGCTGTTCGGAGGTCCGACGCCGCTCCGGGTGTTCGCCCTGGGGCCGTTGCTCCGCCTCGGCGCGGGGCGGAGGCGGAGGCGCCAGAGCGCGTATGGAAAGCGAAATGCGCTTGGATACCGGATCAACCTTAATTATTTTGGCCTGAACCACCTGGCCCACCTCCAACACTTCGGACGGATCTTTCACGAAGCGGGGGGCCATTTCGGACAGGTGGACGAGCCCTTCTTTGCCCATTCCAAAATCAATGAACGCACCGAACTCGGTGAGATGGGTGACTTTGCCCTCGACGACGGCCCCCTCCTGCACGGTGGACATGTCGACCACCGGACGCGCGGGCTTGCGCGGAACCGGGGCGTGAATCCGGCCGCGGGGATCGCGGGCCGGTTCAACCAGTTCCACCGCCCAATCGGCCATGGTCGCCGGGCCAAACACCGGCGTGGCGACGGCAGAGAAATCGACCGTCTTTCCATGGACCGGCAGACTGGCCAGCGACACACCGGCCGCCTCGGCCGCCTGCTTGACGGCCGCATAGGCCTCGGGATGAATGCGCGTGCCGTCGAGCGGCTCGGTGCCGCCCGTGATGCGCAGGAAACCGGCGCACTGCTCGCAGGTCTTTTCACCGATGCCGGAAACGGCAAGCAACTGGGTGCGGTCGGTGAAGCGCCCCAGCTTCTCCCGTTCCGCCACGAGGTTCTGGGCGGTGCCCATTTGAATGCCGCAGACGAAGCGAAGCAGGTGTACCGGGGCTGTATTCAGGTCAAGACCGAGGCGGTTGACGCAGTATTCCGCGGTACGGAACAGGGCCTCCTGCAGGCGGCGCTGGTTTACGTCATGGGCCTGGGAGCCCGTGGCCAGGGCGCGCGGCTCCACCTTGAGCATTTCCGCCATGGGGTCCTGAAAGCGTCGGCCCAGCGACACGGCCGCCCGGCGCGGCGGATCAAGGTCAGGCATCTCCTGCACGGCCAGCGGCGAAACGGAATAGGCGCTCAGACCGGCTTCGCCGGCAAAGGCCACCCACCCGCCATTGATGCGCTTTTCACGCAGGAGCATGTTCAAGGAACGGGCCAGCTGGCGTCCCGGGCCGCTGTGGCCCACGGTCACGGCGCGAATGCCGTGGCGTTCCATCCATTCGGGAAGTTTCACCGCCAACGCCGCGCCGATGGTCTCGCCTTCGCTGCTTTCCATCTGCGTTGCCTCGACACACTCGCCGCACTCGTTCAGCGCGGCCAGAACCACCGCGCCCGAACGGTCGGTATGCACCGCAATCACCGGCACCGGGCCAACGGGCGGCGCCATCAGCGCCGCCTCCACCTGTCCGCGCAGCGAGGCGACCAACTTCTCGTCGGCAATGCGCCGCGCGGTGGCCATGACCTGACTCTCAATATCCACCCAGAGCAGGCGCCGGTAGGCGTCGCGCACGGCCGCCTCGATTTCGGGTTCAAAGGACGAGCCGGGCTCCTTGACGAAGCGGGCCGTCAGTTCGCGGACCATGGCGTCCTCGTCGACCACCAGTTCCACGCGAAGCACGCCGATGCGGGCGCCGCGCAGCAGTGTCAGCAGTGTTGCCGCATCGACTTTCTTGAGCGGCACGCTGTAATCGAAGAACGCCTCAAAGCGCTTGCGCTGCTCGCCCGCGTATTTCGTGGCTGCGGCAGTAATGTTTCCCTCTTCCCACATGCGCTCGCGGACCAGCCGGCGCACCTCGTGGTCGCAGGCGAGCCGCTCGGCCAGAATATGCCGGCCACCGTCCAGCACCTCTTCCTTCGAAAGAATCTGGTGCTCCGGATTGACATGGCTTTCGGCCACGAAATCCACGGGGCCGGGATGGGCCACCTGCATCCAGAGATAATCGGCGAAGGGATCAAGCCCGCGCTGCGAGGCGACGCTGGCCGCCTTGCTGTGCCGTTGCTTCTTGAAGGGAAGGTACAGGTCTTCGAGCACCAGCGGGTCGGTGCAGGCGTCGAGGGCCGCGGCCAGCGACTCGGTCATGCGCCCCGCGACCTGCACGTTTGCGCGCACGGCGTCGCGCCGGTTTGTAAGGGCGATGCATTCGAGATTGCGCCGTTCTATGGCTTCAATCTGGAGTTCATCGAGTCCGCCCGCTGCGTCCCTGCGGTAGCCCGCAATGAACGGCACCGTTGCGCCCTTGTCCAGCAGTCCAACGGCGGCAGCCACGTGGATGGGTTCCACGCCGACTTCCGACGCAATCATTTCGATAAAACGTTGCTCGATCATGAGGTGCTCCAGTCCTACTGGGAAACGGGCGGAGTGTAGCAGAAAACCGCCGGACACGCAACGTTATGCGCACCATTTGGTGGGGAATGCGCCCTTCAATGCCGGAATGACCGGCGTGAAGCCTGGGACCCGCGCGGCTCGCATTGAACGATAACCCCGCAAAGGCAGGCCGTGGAGGGTTGTTCTTGAACACGCCTTTCGCGCAATGACTGTGGAACAAGTGGCACCTGCCTCCGAGATTTCTGTACGATTTCAACCGAGTGCGGTCTGGCTCGCTGCAGCCTTAGGACGAAAAGGAAAGGGTGGGACGGTGCAGAAGAAGCATGTTGTGCTTGTCGCGGTGCTGTGGTGTTTCTCAGTCCTGATCGCCTTCGGCCTGGGCGCGGGCATGGCATGGCACCTGGCCCGAACTGGTGAACCGCAAACGGGCCGGGCCGTACCCGTCAAGCCTCCTGAATTCTCCCCGGATTTGGAAAAGGCGCGGGCCGACGCGGATAAAGACGGCGCGGCCGTTCCGGAGAAGCAGGCCGATTCGGACGAGAACGACCGGCTGCGGGTGGCGTTTCGCCAGGCGCTGAAGGAGGTGGTGAGCAAACAGCGGCGGCAGTCGGGCAATTTGGCCCCGCCGCACATTCAGGCGCTTTGGGACCGTGCCTTTGCGCGCTGGCGAAAGCAAAAGGAATCGGGCATGTTCGGCGGGCTGGACGAGAACATGAGCCTGATGGCCGACATGTCGCGCATGGGCGCGCCGGGCATGAAATTTCTGGCCTCGCTTACGGAAGACGGACAGCGGTCCATGGAAGAGCGTGAACTTGCGCTCAGCGTCCTGGCACACATTCAGGACGGGGCGGCCCTGGGCGCCCTGCTGGACTTGCGCGCGCCGGACGTGACGGAACTGGACTATCCCTATGACCTGATTGAAACGCAGGTGGCCTCGCTGACGACGCAGGAGGTGCGTCCGTACATTCAGCGCATCGTCGAACAGGCCAACCGGGATCTGGGCATGCAGGATTCCGCGCCGGAACGGGCGGAAGTGCTGACCATCCTGGCGCTTGTCCATGGTGACCAGCGTGCGCAGGGACTACTCCATGACCCGCGCATCCTGCAGGAGGACCTGAGAGGGGCAGTCCAAACGGCCAACGAGATCCATACGCCGGCGGCGCGACAATATGTTGAGTGGATAGCGGCGAATCATCCCGGCGCAAATGTCCAGCAGTCGGCGAATGCCGCGCTTCAGGAGTGGTAGCACCTGTTCCCGAAAGGGAAACAACAACGCCCGCCAGGAGGGCGGGCGCTGCAGATTGCGGAAAGGGTGAGGGCTAGTAGGCCTGGGCGGCGATGACCCGGTGCTTGCAGAGCTTGCCGGTGATCATACAGGGGCCTTCCTCCTCGGGGGCGTCGAAGGGGATGCAGCGCACCGTCGAACGGGTGTCCTCTTTGAGTTGCTTCTCGACCTCGGGATTGTCCACATCGAGAAAGACGCGGAAGAATCCGCCTGCTTCGACGCGCGTCTTGTACTCGTCATAACTGTCCACCGTGTAGGTACGGTCGGTCATGCGCTGCTTGGCCGTATTGAAAAGGTTTGTCTGGATGTCTTCGAGCATCTTCTCCAGGTTCTCGCGCAGGCCCTCGGCGGGCATGGTGACCTTTTCGCCCGTGTCGCGGCGGACAACGACGACGCTGTTGCTGGCGACGTCGCGCGGGCCCAACTCAATGCGCACGGGGATACCCTTGAGTTCCCATTCGTTGAACTTGTACCCGGGCTTGTACTGGTCACGGTCGTCTATCTTGTAGAAGAGCGGGTCCCAGCCAGCGGTGATTTCGCGGGCCTTGCCGAGCACGAGCGCCATTTCCTCCTCGCTGCGCCAGATGGGCACAAAGACGACGGGCACCGGCGCGAGACGCGGCGGGATGACCAGACCGTTGTCGTCGCTGTGGTTCATGATCATGCCGCCAATAAGGCGGGTCGACACGCCCCAACTCGATGCCCACACGTATTTCAATTCCATGTCGCGGTCCTGGAACTTCACGTCAAAGGCCTTTGCGAAGTTCTGGCCGAGATGGTGCGAGGTGCCCGCCTGCAGCGCCTTGCCGTCCTGCATCATGGCTTCGATGCAGTAGGTGTGGTGCGCGCCGGCAAACTTTTCCGATTCGGTCTTGCGGCCGACGATGACAGGCATGCCCAAATAATCTTCCGCGAAGCGCTCATACACATGGACCATCTTGAGCGCCTCCTCCTCGGCCTCCTCGGAGGTGGCGTGGGCCGTGTG
>CAIJOU010000090.1 GCA_903822375.1 Candidatus Hydrogenedentota bacterium | reverse complement strand
GGCTTCCCCGGCGAGAGCCCGGCCGCGTTCCGCAGCCTCATGCAGGGCCTGCGCGACACCGCCTTCGAATGGCTCGGTGCCTTCGCCTTCTCCACCGAGGAGGGTACGCCCGCAGCCGTCATGGAAGGACAAGTCCCCAAGCGCACCCGCGAGCGCCGCCGCGCCCGCGTCATGGAACAGCAGGCCCACATTACCGCCGCATTTAACGCCTCGCGTGCGGGACAGACGCTTCGTGTGCTGGTTCAATCCGTCGAAACTGACACGGGCGTTGCCCTGGCGCGAAGCGACGCCGAAGCCCCCGAAGTGGACGGGAACATCCGTCTCACCGATTGCCCCGGCGTGAAGCCGGGCCAGTTCCTGAATGTTCGCATTGTGGAAGCGGATGTATACGATGTGACGGCAGTGCCCGAGTAGTGGCGGGCATATGTCGTCTTAGGTCCCCCATTGAGGGGGGTGGCCCAAAGGGCCGGGGGGTGTATGTCTTGCCGCCTCATGGGGGACATCTTCCAACCGGCCTTTGCGTAACGCCGTACACCCCCCGTCGCTCCGCGACACTCCCTCAAGGGGGGACCTTGCGGAACAGCCTCGCGTCCCTTTGCTGCACCAAAGCGGAAGTTGACCCACACCCTCGAGACCGTCATCATACTGTTCCAGACAAAAGGAGCGGAAAGACCATGAATCTCACACACAGTTCAGCACTGGTGGCCATGTCCTGTTTGGCCGCATTCATGCCCGGCACCCAGGCGCAGCAGCATGCGCCCCTCGTGGTGACTAACGCCCATTACCGCATGGAACTGGACGGCACCAGCGGCGACCTTGTCTCGCTGACCTCGAACGGTCGCGAGCTGGTTCAGAAAGGCGCCGCGCCGCGGCCGCTGTTCAGCTTGCGCTTCCGTCAGGCCGATGCCGGCACGCTGGACGTGAATGCTTTGCAGGCCAAGAAGTTTGCGGCCGAGCGGGTGGAGGGTAAAGGCAATGAAACCTTGCTACACCTCGACTATGCCGAACTGGATGGCAAGCCCGTCTCGGTTCGCGTAACGGTCCGCTGTCCCAAGGACGATCCCAATACCTACTGGTCCCTGTCCGTGGACAACGGAACCGGTCTTCTGCTCGAACACATCGACTTCCCCACCGTGGTCACGCCGAATGACCTGAAGGGCACGGGCGGCGATGCCAAGCTCTTCTGGCCGGGCATGGAGGGCGTGGAAGTCGAAGACATGGCCCTGCGCGAAAGCTTCTGGTGGAAGTGGCGCCCCATCGAGCACCCGGCCATGGGCTGGCTCGGCCTCTATCCCTCCGCCTGCCCCATGCAGTTCATGGCCTATTACACGCCGCAGGCGGGCCTGTACATCGCCGCGCATGATGCCGCATCCAATCCCAAGGGCATCGAGTACCATGCCCATCCGGCCGGCGGCATTTTCCTCGACTACCGTCTCTTTCCCGGCCCCGTGTGGGACAAGCACTACGCCATGCCCTACGAGATGGTGGTGGGCGTGTTTCAGGGTGACTGGTACGATGCGGCTGACCGCTACCGCACCTGGCTCGACCAGTCCGCCATGCCCCGCCCCAAGAAACTCGAGGACAATCCGGCGCGGCCCGACTGGTTTGACCAGTCGCCCATCGTGGTGACCTATCCCGTCCGCGGCACGAAGGACCTGGGCGATATGAAGCCCAACGAGTATTTCCCCTATACCAAGGCGCTGCCCGTGCTCGATTCCCTTTCACAGCAGTTCGACAGCAAGGTGCTCGCCCTGCTCATGCACTGGGAGGGCAGCGCTCCCTGGGCACCGCCCTACTGCTGGCCGCCCTATGGCGGCGCGGAGGACTTTCAACAGTTCGTGAACGCCCTGCATGCCAAGGGCAACCTCGCAGGCGTCTATGCGAGCGGCACCGGCTACACGCTGCGCAGCAACACGGACCCGACCTTCAACCGCGAGCAGGAATTCGCGGACAAGCATCTCGTCGACATCGTCACCCAGGCACCCGACGGCAAGCCCGCCGACAACGGCGTATGCGCCGGGCCGAACGCCCAGCGCATCGGCTATGACATGTGCCCCGCCAACGAATGGGTCAAGGATGTTGTTGCCGAAGAGGTGG
The DNA here is from genome assembly GCA_903822375.1 of Candidatus Hydrogenedentota bacterium. Lineage (GTDB taxonomy): Bacteria > Hydrogenedentota > Hydrogenedentia > Hydrogenedentales > CAITNO01 > CAITNO01. The sequence continues at coordinate 3,055 of CAIJOU010000090.1, read as the reverse complement.
CCAAGGTGCTTCCCTCCGGCGTTGATTATATGCAGTATTTCGACCAGAACCTGGGCGGTTCCTGCTACCGCTGCTATGCCAAGACCCACGGCCATCCCGCCGGACCCGGCATCTGGCAAAACGAGGCCATGATGGACATTTACCGCAGGCTCCAGGAACTGGTGCAGCGCAGCGGCCGCAAGACGCTTATCGGCTGCGAGGCGGCCGCCGCCGAGCCCTTCATCCCCTATCTGCTGTTCAATGACAACCGTTTTCACCTCAACCTGCATGCAGGCACGCCCGTGCCCGCGTACGCCTTTGTGAACCACGAATACCTCAACAATTTCATGGGCAACCAGAACGCCGTGGGGGCCTTTGTGGACATCGCCAAGTCGCCCCTCAACCTGCACCAGCGCGTGGCCATGTCCTTCGTGGAGGGCGACCTGCTCACCGCCATACTCAAGGGAGGCGGAAAGCTTTGCTGGGAGTGGGGGAGTTCCTGGGACGCGCAGGGTCCCGACCATGAATCGGTGGTCACGCTCATGCGCAATCTGAATGCCTGGCGCCGCGGTGCGGGCAAGCCGTACCTGCTTTACGGGCGGATGCTCAAGCCCTTGGCCGTCTCAGGCGATCACGACATTCCGATGCAGACGCCCAGAAACCAGCAGATCCATTTCCGGTCCGTGTTCACGTCACGCTGGACCCACGGCGGCAAGACGGCCCAGTTCCTCGTAAACTACACGCCCGACGCGCAGGAAGTGACGGTGCTGACCGCCGTTGACTCCAAATCGCTTGGCGTCTGTTCCACACCCACCAGCGCCAAGTCTGCCCCGGTGGGCCTTCAGAAAGACGGCTCCCTTCGCGTGTCCCTGCCGCCGCTGTCCGCAGTCATGCTCGAAGAGTAGGTGAGAAGAATTCAGAATCTGGGAGTCCTGGTAATTCCTAATTCCTAATTGAGAATTCCTAATTCTCCCCCTTCAGTCTCCCAGTCCCGCGTTCCTGTTTCCCCCGTTGCGCATCAGGGTGAAGGGGGAGACGAAGATCTGCCGTATGCCCGCAACCGTGGATATTTGGCGCAGGTTGCGCGCCATCTCGGCCAACGCCTCCTGCCGCACCTCGGACTCTTTTACCGTGCCCTTTTCCTGCACCGACAACAGCCGGTGCAGCGAGTACAGCCCCAGCATAAAGGCGATTAGGAAGACAAAATCCAGCCCCGACACGTTCATCGTCGGCACTTCGCGGGTCGCGTTGTTTCCGGTCATGAAGGACAGCTTCATCGACAGTACCAGGTGTCTGGCGCCGAACCAGTCCGCCGTAAATCCGGCGATCATCGGCGCCACGGTCGCGGCGACTCCCGTAACCAGTCCGTTTACCGCCAGATAGGCCCCCGCCTGCCCATAGGGTGCCAGTTTGAACGCAAGATTTCCGCCGCAAAGGGTTACCCCGGCCGTGCCTATTCCGGCAACCACATGCACGACAACCAGCAGCGGAATGGTCAGCATATAGCGGTCGGGCATGGTGGTGAACGGCCAGATCAGCAGGGAAAAGGTGAACAGCGGCACCGCGACCAGCAGCACCGACTTGTTGGAAAACTGGTCCGCCATCGCCGCCCAGTACCGGAAGAACCCCACGTTGACCAACTGGCTGAACACGGTCAACCCGATGACCCAGGACATGCTCATGCCGAGCCGCTGGAGCAGGTAGACCGAAAAGAAGGGCGTGGCGAAGTTCATGGCAAAGTTCCATGAAGTCAGAAAGACGAGCAGTTTTCGGAAATTGCGGTCATGCAGCGGCGCGCGCAGCGCCTTGAAGAATCCTTCCCCGTTCGGCTCGGGCATCTTGGGCTCCGGCGTGCGCAGCAGGTAGTAGTTGCTGGCCATGCCGCAGAGCACCGCCACGAGAAAGATGACCGTGTAACTGCCGTGCACCCCGCCGGGCAGCGACGGATCCCGCTTCCAGTAGTCCACGGCAAAGCCGCCCGCCAGGCTGATCAGCGCGCCCACCAGCGTGGCGTAGGACATCCGTTGCGAGAACAGCCGGATCAGGCGGGCCTCCGGGACCAAGTCGCGAACCCAGGAGTTGAATGCGCAACCGCATACGTTGTTGAGCGCATAGCTTATGAAGAGCACCGCCACAAGGACGGGCAGCAGATACCTGTCCGGGAGCAGGAAAGGTAGAAAGGCAATCAGGAACCACGTCCCGCGGCCAAGGAACGCGGTGGTCACCACGATGGCCTTGCGCAGGCGGATACGCTGGACCACCCACACCGCCGGGATCTGCACGGCCATCGCCAGCGGTCCCATTCCGCACAGGATGCCAATGACCGTGTTGGACGCGCCGTGCGCCAGCGCGAATCCGACCAGAAACGCCCCGGTGGTCAGCACCATCATGGTCTGGCTGAACACGGCGTCGAGCACCAGGGTCCGAAGACCCCGATTGACGTCGGATTCATCCAGTTGCGGCTTGGGCAGAAACGATTGGAACATTGGAACCTTGGGTGCAGAAGGGTGCTTTCCAACAACACTTAACTTGCGGTATTCTACCACGAGGGCACGGAGGCGTGTTCCACGACAGCTTCAATTCCCCGGAGCGGGAAATCGTTCCCTTGTCCCGTCCCATGTTCTCTTTCGGAGGAGGCTCGCGCACCATGAATGAGTACATTATCAAATACAGTGAGACGCGCGATCTGCCCGTGGATGCTGTCGTGGCGCTTTACCGCGCCAATGCTTGGTCCTCTGCGGATAAACCGGAACTGCTGCACAGGGCGCTTGTCGCTTCCCATTCCCTCTTCACCGCATGGGATGGCGAAACGCTCGTCGGACTGGGAAACGCCATTTCCGATGGTTGCCTGGTCGTCTACTACCCACACTTGCTCGTGTTGCCCAAGTATCAGGGACAAGGCATCGGCACCCGCCTGATGCAGATGCTCCTGACCCGCTACCAGGGTTTCCATCAGCACATGCTCGTCGCCGACGGACGGGCAATAGACTTCTACCGAAAGTGCGGCTTCGAGAGGGCGGGTAACACCGAGGCGATGTGGATTTACGCGGGGAAGGACCACTGAGTGGCACTGAGG
>CAIJOU010000089.1 GCA_903822375.1 Candidatus Hydrogenedentota bacterium | reverse complement strand
TGCCCAAGGGCGGCGTGGACCCCGGGGAGGACCTCGACATGGGCGCGCGCCGCGAGATCGAGGAGGAGGCGGGCCTGAGCGAACTGACGCTGCACCACGAACTGGCCGTGCTCGAACGGCTCGAATCGCAGCGCAGATTCTGGTCCATCATCCACTACTTCCTTTACGAAACGGAGCAGGTGCAGGGGACCATCAAGGACCTGGAGCATCACCCCGGCATGGACTGGTTCCCGCTGGACGCGCTGCCCGACATGTTCTGGCCCGATGAGCGGGCAATGATAGAAACTCACCGGGAAGCGATTCGTGCGGCATTTCTCCCGAGAGCGGACTGAACCTACATACTTACGCGTGAACGTCTTGGGTCCCCCTTTGAAGGGGGTGACCGCCGAAAGGCGGTCGGGGGATGTTGTTCCCTCGGCACCGCCAAAGTCTGACATCCCCCGGCCCTTCGGGCCACCCCCTTCAAAGGGGGATCAGGGCCGGACCCGGCACCTCGATAATATTGGCGCCCGTTGGCCCTTGCCGGTGTTCCCCTAATCTGTTTACCCTCAATCTCGCCCAACTTGCCCCGCGAACCGCATTCCGTTACGCTTAGCGCCGCCCGACGGAGCGCCTCCGTCGCCAATTTGGAGTATGCGACATGATTACCGGCAAAGAATTGGTGTTTGCCGCGCTGCGGCGCGAAACGGTGTCCCGCGCGCCCTGGGTGCCCTTTGTGGGCGTCCATGGGGCGTATCTGCTGGGCGTTTCCTCGACAGACTTCCTCAAATCGGCCGACCTGATCGTGCAGGGCCAGACCCGCGCGGCGGAGCTGTACCGGCCCGACGGGCTGCCCATCGTCTTTGACCTGCAACTGGAGGCCGAGGCGCTGGGCTGTGAACTGGCCTGGGCGGACGATGTGCCGCCGTCGGTCGTTTCCCATCCGTTGCACACCAGTGCCGATGCGGTAAAACTGCCCCCGCTCGACTTCAATGCGGGCCGCTACCCCGTCGTGCGCGAGGCGTCGCGGCGCCTGGCCGCGACGCTGGGCCACGACATCGCGCTCTATGGCCTGATCACCGGGCCGTTCACGCTGCTGTCGCACCTGCGCGGCAGTGAGTTGTTTCTCGACATGCTCACCGACCCCGACGGGGTGAAGTCGGCCATGGACTGGTGCGCCGATGCAGCCATTGACGCCGCGGGCTTTTACCTGCGCAACGGCGCCGACGTGGTTGGCGTGGTGGACCCGATGACGAGCCAGATCTCCGCCGCGCACTTCGACGAGTTCGTCGGGCCGTATGTGAACAGGGTGTTTGACGCCGTTCGCGGCAAGGGCGGGTTCTCCTCGCTGTTCGTGTGCGGCGACGCCACGCGCAACCTGGAGGTCATGTGCCGGACCCATTGCGACAATGTCTCCATCGACGAAAACATCCCGCTGGTGCTGTTGCGCGAGCATGCGGCCCATTTCCGCAAATCCTACGGGGGCAACATCCGCCTCACGACGGTGCTGCTCATGGGCAGCGAGGACGATGCGAAACTCGACGCCATCCGCTGCATGGACGAGGGCCTCGGCCCGGGCTTCATTCTCGCGCCGGGCTGCGATTTGCCCTACGCGACGCCCGAGGCCAATCTGCGCGCCGTGGCGTCCATGGCGCTCGACCCCTACCAGCGCGACGTGGCGCGCGTTTCCGCCAAGGCCAGCGCCGTGGACAGTTTCGAGGACATCGTGCTGCCCGACTACGCGGCGGAGGAGGCCGTGGTCATTGACTGCATCACGCTCGACTCGAGCGCCTGCGCGCCCTGCCAGTACATGGTGGACGCGGCTGTGCGCGCGGCCGAGCGCGCCGAAGCGCCGGTGCACGTGCATGAGCACAAGATAAAGAACCGCAACGGCGTCGGCATGATGTGCCGTTTGGGTGTGAAGAACATCCCGACCATCTGCATCGACGGCGAGGCGAAGTTCGTGTCCATCATGCCCGACATCGACACGCTCGTCGCCGCCATCGAGGCCCGGTACCGGGAGAAGAAGGGGTAGAACCGCTGCGCCGTTTTGTCTTGGCCCCCCATTGAAGGGGTGCCGCGAAGCGGCGGGGGATGTGGAATCCGGGTCAAACCGCGGGAACAACATCCCCCGTCCCGCCTGCGGCGGGACTGCCCCCTTCAAAGGGGGATTAAATACAGCGGAGCGACGGAAACAAATCAGCCCCCGGGCTGGTCGTTGCAACTGCACGCGCTGTCGCCGCCCTTGTGGTCGATGAAGCAGCAGCCGGGGCACATCGCGAAGAGATGCTTCTGGCAGGTCCGGCGGAATCCACGCATGACGTCGTTGTTCCACAACTGCGCGAGCGACTGCTCGCGCACGTTGCCCACCTTCACGATCCAGCAGGGGTAGGCGTCGCCCTTGCGCCCGATGAAGAGCGTGTTCCACGCATTGCGGCATTCGTAGTCCCGCAGGTCGATATGGGTGTCGTAATAGCGCACGAGGTCCGCGCGCGGCATGCGCGGCAGCCGCAGTTCGATGCCCGCTTCGCGCGCGGCGCTTTCCGTCTTGTCCAACGCCTCGGCCAGCGCCGCCGGGTCGATGCGCGGCCAGGGCATCTGGTCCGCGCGAAATGAACCGGGATCGGCCTCGCCCAGGCCGGGCAGGTCGTGCATGCGCGTCTCCGTGACCAGGTTAAGCACCTCGCCGCCCGCGTCGGCCACCACCTTGGGCATCTGGTGCAGCACGTGCACGTTGTCCTTCTGGATGACCGTGGTCACGTGGATCATGGGGCAGCGCTTGCCGGCGCGGTCACGGATGTCGCGCAGCGTGCGCATGCCCGTGGTGGACCGTTCAAACGCGCCCTGCATGTGCCGGATTTCGTCGTGCAGGTCGCCCGGCGCCTCGAGCGAGGTGCCGATGAAGTTCAGGCCCATGCCGCCCATGCGCGCCGGCGCCAGCGCCACCACCTGCTCCGCCCGGTCCTGCGGCATCATCGTCGTGTTCGAAATGAAATGGGTGCGCGACTTGCGCGAGGCGTGTTCCAGCAGCTCCATGAAGTCCTTGCGCACGAAGGGCTCGCCGCCCGTAAACGTGACAAAGCGGAACCGGCCCACCTGGTCGATAACCTTGTGCCACTCTTCGGTGCTCAGTTCCCCCTCGGCCTGGCCGTGCGCCGGGGTGTTTTCCAGCCAGTCGATGTACTGGCACATGCGGCAGCGCAGGTTGCAGCGCCGCGTCACCTCGAAATAGTAGTGCCAGGCTGGGAAAGCGTATCCCGACCGGAAATACCGGTACGGCACCTCGCTGTAGAGACGCTGGGCCGTTTCATACAGACGGGAAATGCTGAACCATCGCTTGTCGGTGCTGTCGGACATGGATTCTCCTGGCAAAAGGCGTTGCTTCGCCTATTCTAACTGCCTGCGCGCCTAAAAGCACTCTGGCAGAGCTGTGCCAAGCCGAACGGATGCTTTGCTCGTTCCCAAGTTGCGCTTGGGAACGAGGGAAAAGGGCATACACCCCCCCGCCCGT
>CAIJOU010000088.1 GCA_903822375.1 Candidatus Hydrogenedentota bacterium | reverse complement strand
TGGCAGGAGCGCGAGGTGTACGACCTTTTCGGCATTCCCTACGACGATCATCCCGATTTGCGGCGGCTGTTCCTGGAGGATGACTGGACCGGTTATCCGCTCCGCAAGGACTATCAGGACAAGAACATGCTTCAACGGCCCCAATGATTTCTCGATACAGGACGCAACGATGACGGTAAGAATACGGACACTGGATGAACTTCTGACGCCGCCGGCCGCTGGCAGCAGCGAACTGTCGACGCAGGAGTACTTCGTGAACATGGGGCCACAGCACCCCATCGCCCACGGGTCATTGCGTCTGGTGATCCGCCTGGACGGCGAGACGGTGAAGGAAGTGATTCCGGTGCCGGGCTTTGTCCACCGCGGCATCGAGAAGATGTGCGAGAAGATCACGCCGCGGCAGGTCATCCATCTCACGGACCGTCTGGACTACTTCTCGGCGATCATGAACAACTGGGGCGTCGCCAAGTTGGTGGAGAAGGCGGCCGGCATTGAAACCAACGGCCGCATCGAGACGATCCGAACGATAATGGCGGAACTGCAGCGAATCCAGAGCCACATGCTGTGGTGGGGCGTGCTGGGCATGGACCTGGGCGCGTTCACCGCGTTTCTTTACGCGTTCCGCGACCGCGAAATCATCAGCGAACTGTTCGAGGAAACCATCGGCGCCAGGCTCACGATGAACTACGTGCGCCCGGGCGGCGTGATGTTCGACATCTTTCCCGATTTCCCGGCGAAGGTCAGGAAGCTGCTCGGGTATCTGGGACCGATCATGGACGAATACGACACGCTGCTTTCGGGCAACGTGATTCTCCAGGAGCGCCTGCGCAACATCGGCGTGCTTGACCCGAAGCGGGCGGTCGCGCTGGGCTGCACCGGCCCGGTGCTGCGCGGCAGCGGCGTCCCCATGGATCTCCGCAAGACGGCGCCCTACGGCAGGTACGGCGATGTCGAGTTCAACGTGGCCATCGGCACCATGGGTGACTGCTGGGACCGCTACTACGTGCGCATGGAAGAGATTCGCCAGTCCCTGCGCATCATCGAGCAGCTTGTTGACGGCATTCCCGAAGGGCCCGTCAACGTGATCAAGGCCAGCGCGCGCATCACCATCCCCGAGGGCACCTATTACGATCAGATCGAGACCGCGCGCGGCATCCTCGGGATCATGCTCGTCTCCGACGGCAAGAGCCCGAATCCGTACAGAATTCATTTCCGCTCCCCGAACTTCAACAACATGTGGGCCGTCACGGCGATCGCACCGGGCTGGCGCATCGCCGACATTATCTCCATACAGTCCAGCCTTGACCTTGTGATCCCGGAAATTGATCGGTGAATTGATGACCACGCCAACCATGACATACCTGACCCTTGCCGCAACCCAGGGCGCGTTCAAGACCGTCACCGTTTCGGAACGGACGGCGCAGGCCTTTGCGGACGGCTCCTGGATACTTGCGCTTGTCTACATTCTGGCGGCCGTGGGCGCGCTGGGCGCGCTGGTGACGGTGGTGGGACTGGTGCTCATTTATGCGGAGCGCAAAATAGCCGCCCATTTCCAGTGCCGGCTCGGACCGATGCGCGTCGGCTGGCACGGGATTCTGCAGACCGTGGCGGATGCCATAAAACTGCTGCTGAAAGAGGACGTCATCCCCGAGCGGGCGGACAAGGCCATGCATCTGCTGGCGCCGTTCCTCTCCATGATGGCCACGGTGATGATACTCGGCGTGCTGCCGTACAGCCCCATCCTGCAGATTGTGGACCTCAACATCGGCGTGCTTTACGTGACGGCCATCAGCGGTTTCGGCGTGATGGGCATCCTGCTGGGCGGCTGGAGTTCAAACAACAAGTGGTCCATGGTGGGCGCGATGCGCGCCGGCGCCCAGATAATCTCCTACGAGATTTCCGCCACGCTGGCGCTCCTGGTGGTCGTGCTGTTTTCGGGCAGCATGTCACTGGCGGAGATTGTGCAGAGCCAGGACGCGGGCTGGTGGGTGTGGCGCGCCCACGGCGTCGGTCTTGTGGCCTTCATCATTTTTGTGATCGCCGTCACCGCCGAAATCAACCGTACCCCCTTCGACATACCCGAGGGTGAGTCGGAACTGGCTGCCGGGTTCCACACCGAATACTCCGGGTTGCGCTTTTCCTTCTTCTTCCTCGCCGAATTCATCAACATGTTTGTCGTGTCGGCCATGGCGATCACGCTGTTTCTGGGCGGATGGATGCCCTTCCACATCGGCACCGGGGGCGCGTTCAACGGGGCGATGGACCTGATCCCGCCGGTGCTGTGGTTCTTCGGGAAGACCTCGGCGGTGGTGTTCCTCATCATGTGGTTTCGCTGGACCTTCCCGCGCCTGCGGGTGGACCAGCTGATGTATCTGGAGTGGAAGGTTCTGCTGCCGATCGGCTTCGTGAACCTGTTTGCGGCCGCGGTGGTGGTGCTGTACAACCTCTACCCCTTTCCAATCATAGTGCCTTAGCCCGAGCGACGGAAACGGACCAGCATGGGACGAGTTGACTTTAGCGATGTGAAACACGAAACGCGCGCCTTCGCGGGCGTGACGGTTCCGGTGTCGGTGGTGCCGCGCTTCAAGCGGCAGACCTACCCGACCCGTTTCCTGTTTTCGCTCAAGAGCCTGATCGACGGCATGCGCCTCACCTTCGGCTATCTGGTGCGGCCCTCCAAGGTCGTTACGCGGCAGTATCCGGAGAACCGGGCCACGCTCAAGTTCCCGGAGCGCTACCGCGCGAGTCTGAAATTCAAATTCGACGAGAACGGATACCAGCACTGCAACGGCTGCGGAAGCTGTGAGCGCGCCTGCCCGAACGGCTCGATTATCCTGAACACGCGCAAGGGCGAAATCACCGGCAGGAACGAGATTGAACGCTATATCTGGCGCATGGATTCGTGCGTGCTGTGCAACGCCTGCGTCGAGGCGTGCGCCTTCGGCGCGCTGGAAATGTCGCACGAGTTTGAAAACGCCGTCTACGACCGGCGTCTGCTGGTCTACACGCTGAACCGCTACGCGGGACCCACGGCCAACGTGCTGCTGAAAGAGGAGAATCTGGAAGCGCGCGCGGCGATGATGACAAAGCTCGACACCTACGGCGGGCCGGTGCCCATGAACGGGCACGCGCTGCCGACGGTGCGCGCACTGGGTTCGCCGCGCGATGAGGCAAAACCGGACGGGAAGGGGGCCGCCTCATGATAGGTCCCGCCATCTATACCGTCATGTTCTGGGTTGTGGCCGCCTCGACGGTCCTGTTTGCCCTTGCCGTGGTGAACACGCGCAAGCTGCTGCGCGCCGCCATCGCGCTGATGGCCGCACTGAGCACCACCGCGGGATTCTACGTCATGCTGGACGCACAGTTCCTTGCGGGCGTGCAGGTGCTGGTTTATGTGGGCGGCATCGTGGTGCTGATCGTTTTTGCCATCATGCTGACGCGCTCCGGCGAACTGCTGGAGGACCATCCCACGCCCGAGCGGAGGGTCGTGGGCGCGGCCATTTCCATCATGTTCCTGATCCTTTCGGCCGCGGCCGTGTGGGTTTCCCCCTTTGCGGAGTATTCCACGGGGAAGACGCCCCCCAACGACGCGCTGTCCATCGGCAAGGCGTTGCTGGACCCGGGGCCCGGCGGCTACGTGGCCCCCTTTGAGGTTATTTCCCTGCTGCTGCTCGCGGCCATGATTGGGGGCATCGTTATCGCCCGCAAGACGCCGCCGCCCAACCAGCCCTTCACCAGCGGCGGCGACCTGCCCGGCGAGACCGATGTGTACACTCCGCTCAGCCAGCGCGACCCGAAGCGGGGAGGGCCGGTGTCATGAACCAGTTGCTTGCCTCCATCGCCGCGTACGCGCCCGGCCTCCGCGAATGGCTGCTGCTGACCTCGGTGATCTTTTCCATAGGCCTGTACGGACTGCTTACACGGCGCAACGCCGTCGGCATCCTTCTGGCGGTGGAACTGATGCTCAATTCGGCCGCGCTCAACTTTGTCATATTCAACCGCTTCTGCATGCCGGCCCGGATTGACGGCAGCGTGATGGCGATTTTCGTCATCGCCGTGGCCGCCGCCGAGGTGGTGGTGGGCATGGCCATCTTCGTGGCCCTGTACCGCTACCGCGGCACGGTGGATGTGAACCGGATGGACACCATGAAAGACCCCGTGACCTCCTTCGAGGGCCCGGTCGCCTTTAACAAAGAAGTGTTGGACAACATCAACAAGCAATACAAGAGCCACCATGACCACTGAGATAGACATCCAACATCTTGGCTTTGCGCTGCGGCACGTCTGGCTGGTGCCCGCGTTCCCGCTGGTTTCCTTTGTCCTGGTGGGCCTGTTCCTTCGGCCGCTGTCGCAGAAGCTGTGCGGCATTGTGGCCACCCTGGCCGTGTTCAGTTCCTGGATGGCGGCCTGCGGCATCGCCTGCGAGTATTACACCCTTTGCCCGCCGGGCGGCGAGCACCCCGTGCTTGTTCCGTGGGCGTTTGAATGGCTGCGCTACCAGCCCGGCATGACCGTGAACGTCGGTGTCATCGTGGACCCCATCTCGGTGCTGCTGATGCTGGTGGTCACCACGGTCAGCACGCTGGTTCATCTCTACAGCATCGGCTACATGAAAGGCGACACGGGTTTTGGCCGTTTCTTCGCCTACCTCAACCTGTTCACATTCAGCATGCTGGGCCTGGTGGCCGCGCCCAACATCCTGCAGATGTACGTCTTCTGGGAACTCGTGGGCGTGAGCAGCTTCCTGCTCATCGGCTTCTACTATCAGAAGCCGTCCGCCGTGGCCGCCTCGAAGAAGGCCTTCATCGTCACGCGTTTCGCCGACCTGGGCTTCCTTGTGGGCGTGCTGACGCTCGGCTATTTCGGTTACACCCTGTTTGGCGGGGCCGCCCCGGCCATCACGGCCCGGACGGCCGCCCATTGCGCCATGCCCCTGCAACCCTTTGATTTCCTCTATTTGACGAGTCCTGAATTCCTGGCCAGGTTCGGCGCACTGGCCGCCGGTTCGACGGGCATCACCCTGCTGACCGTGGCGATGGTGCTGGTGTTCATGGGCGCGGCCGGCAAGAGCGCCATGTTCCCGCTGCACATCTGGCTGCCCGACGCCATGGAGGGCCCGACTCCCGTGTCGGCCTTGATCCATGCGGCGACAATGGTGGTGGCCGGCGTCTATCTGGTGGCGCGCATGTTCCCCGCCTTTGCGGTGAGCGGCGCTGCGCTCCTGGTGGTGGCCTACGTGGGCGCGTTCACGAGCCTTTTTGCGGCGGTCATCGGCACGACGCAGGACGACATCAAGCGCGTGCTGGCCTTCTCGACGTTGAGCCAGCTGGGCTACATGATGCTCGCGCTGGGCGTGGCCACGATGGAAAGCCCGCTCGGCTACACGGCCAGCATGTTCCACCTGTTCACCCACGCCTGCTTCAAGGCGCTGCTCTTCCTGGGCGCGGGCGCGGTCATCCACGCCGTGCATAGCAACGAGATTTGGGACATGGGCGGCCTGCGCAAGAAAATGCCCATCACGCACTTCACCTTCCTGATTGCCACGCTGGCGATCAGCGGGTTCTGGCCCCTGTCCGGCTTCTTCTCCAAGGACGAGATTCTGGCGGCGGCGCTGGGCAACGGCCACTATGGGATCTTCGCCGTGGCCCTGTTTGTGGCGGGCCTGACGGCCTTCTACATGTTCCGCATCTACCTGGTCACTTTCTGGGGTGAGCACCGCACCGACAAGGCTTCCCACGCGCACGAAATTCCCGCGGTGATGTGGATTCCGCTGGCCATTCTGGCCGTGCTGAGCGTGGTGGCGGGCTACGTGCCGATGGCGAAATTCGTCAGCATCGGCGCGGAGCATGCGGAACACCATGGCATCAACTTCGCCATCGCGATTCCCGCCACCCTGGCGGCGCTGCTGGGCACCGGCACGGCGCTGCTGCTCTACACCGGGTCGGGGAGCCGTGCGGACGCGATAGCGCGGTCGCTCGGCGGCGTGTACACGCTGGTCAAAAAGAAGTTTTATGTCGATGAGGTCTACCTGTTTGTGACCCACCGGCTTATTTTCAATCTGGTGTCCCGTCCGATCGCGTGGTTCGACCGCACGGTTGTGGACGGCGGCGTCAATGTGTCCGGTTGGGCGACGCGCGCGTCGGGCCATCTGTTCAGTTGGATGCAGACAGGGCAGGTGCAGTCCTACGGCTCCTGGTATGCCGCGGGCGCCATGCTCGTGCTGCTGGTCCTCTGGGCCGCGTTAATCTAAAGGAATCGGGTTCTACATGGGTTTGCTTAGTTGGCTCATAGCAGTGCCGTTCATCACCATGCTCGGGGTGGTCTTCACCCCCGCGAGCCGGTGGAAGGCGGTTCGCTGGATCTCGCTGATCGGCACGGGCACGGAACTCGCGCTGACGGCCCTGCTCACCTGCCGGTATTGGATCGCGGCGGGCCCCGACACGGCGGTCACGATGACCGCAAAACTGACCAAGCTCTATTTCGTCGAGCGCATTCCCTGGTTCGAGTCGCTCGGCATCCAGTATTTCATCGGCGTGGACGGCATCTCGGTGTCGATGATCATTCTCACGTCCATTATCATCTTCACGGGCGTGCTGGCAAGCTGGAACGTGGAGAGCCGCACCAAGGAGTTCTTCGCGCTGCTGCTGCTGCTGGTCACGGGCGTGTTCGGCGTGTTTGTGAGCTTCGACCTGTTCCTGTTCTTCATGTTCTACGAGTTGGCGGTGCTGCCGATGTACCTGCTCATCGGCATTTGGGGCACCGGTCCCAAAGAATACTCCGCCATGAAGCTTACGCTGATGCTGCTGGTGGGCAGCGCCTTCGTGCTGGTCGGTCTCTTCGCCATGTACCACGTGTCGGGCCTGCACACTTTTGACTTGCAGGCGCTGGCGCAGGCATCGTTCTCCAAGGACTTTCAGGGATGGGTGTTCCCGCTGATCTTCGTCGGCTTCGGCGTGCTCGGCGCGCTCTACCCCTTCCACACGTGGTCGCCCGACGGCCACAGTTCGGCGCCGACGGCCGTGTCCATGCTGCACGCGGGCGTGCTGATGAAGCTGGGCGGCTACGGCGCGCTGCGCATCGGCGTGTACCTGCTGCCCGAGGGCGCCAAGATGTGGGGGCTCTTCTTCATGGGCCTGACCACCATCAACATCCTGTACGGCTCACTTGGCGCCGTGATGCAGAAGGACCTCAAGTACTTCACCGCCTATTCGTCGGTGAGCCATTGCGGGTTTGTGCTTTTCGGCGTGGCCACGCTGACGGTTATGGGGCTCAAGGGCGCCGTGATCCAGATGTTCAGCCACGGCATCATGACGGGCCTTTTCTTCGGCCTTATTGGCATGGTCTACGGCCGCACGCACACGCGCCTCATCCCGGACATGGGGGGTCTGGCCAAGGTCATGCCCTGGCTGGCGACATCGTTTTACATCGCCGGTTTGGCGAGCCTGGGACTGCCGGGCCTCGCCGGGTTCGTGGCCGAGACGCACGTGTTCCTGGGCGGATTCTTCGGCAACCCATGGTCCAACCCGACCATTTCGTGCGTGCTGACCATCCTGGCGACCATGTCCATCGTGGTCACGGCGGTCTACGTGCTGCGGGGCCTTGCCATGGTGTTCCAGGGGCCGATAACGCATCCGGAATACGAACTGCTGACGGACGCCACCTGGCCGGAGCGCATTTCCACGGGCATGCTCATTGCCACGCTCGTGATCGTCGGGGTAATGCCCCGGTATTTCATCACCCTCATCGAGAGTTCGGTCATGCCCATGATTAACCGTCTCTCGGGTGGGGTTTAGGACCTTGCGGGTATATTGACACTATGCTGATGCTGCCGGAAATCATTGTTATCATCACCGCCATGACGGTGCTCGTTGCGGACCTGTTCCTGCCGGAACGGTTGCGCTTCGGCGTGTCCTGCCTGTCCCTGACCGGGCTTGCCGCGGCGGCGGTCGCGGTCCTGATGACCCCCATGAACGGCAGCCTGCTGGGCGGCCAGTTCGGCATGGATTCCGTGGCATGGTGGTTCAAGCTGTTTTTCGTCATTTCCGGCTTCTTCACCGTGGTGCTGTCCATGGACCTGCTGCACGGGCGGACGACCTTCCGCATGCGGGGCATCGGGTCGCCCGGCGAATACTACACGGTGCTTCTGTTCACCATCAGCGGCATGATGTTCCTTGTGTCCGCCCGCGACATGGTGCTGCTCTACGTGAGCCTTGAACTGGCCACCATTCCGCTCTTCGCGCTGGCCGCGTGGCGGCGCGAGGACGCGCGCTCCGGCGAGGCGGGCCTCAAGTATGTGATCATCGGCGCCCTGGCCTCGGCCTTCATTCTTTACGGGCTCGGGCTGCTCTACGGCCTGACCGGCCAAATCGGCCTTGAGGCCGCGCGGGTGACCCGGGTCAGCCCGGCATTCTGGCTTGCGGTGGCCATGCTGACCGCCGGCGTCGGATTCAAGCTGACCCTCGTGCCCTTCCACCTGTGGGCGGCGGATGTGTTCGAGGGCGCGCCCATGCCCATCACCGCCTTCCTTTCCGTGGCGTCAAAGGGAACGGGCCTCGCGTTCATGTTCCAGTTGTTCTTCCGCAACATGGGCGGATGGCTCGACGACGGTTCGCTGCTGATCGCCCTGTTTGCCGCCGTCACGATGACGCTGGGCAACTGCGTCGCCATCGTCCAGACCAACATCAAGCGTTTCATGGCGTTCAGCGCCATTTCCCATGCGGGCGTGTTCATCATGGGATTCCTGGGCCCCCACGACTACGGCGTTCCGGCCATGCTGTTCTATCTGCTCGCCTACATCGCCTCCACCTTCGCCCTGTTCGCGGGAATCGTGTGGTACTCCAACGAGACCGGCCGCGAGACCATTCCGGACTACCGGGGAATGTCGCGGACCAATCCCATGATGGCGCTGGCCATGATGCTGGCCCTGTTCAGCCTCGCCGGCATCCCGCCGCTGTCCGGGTTTGTGGGCAAGTTTTTCCTGTTCAGCGTCGCCGCAGGCGCCGGATACCACTGGCTGGTGGGTGTCGCGGCCGTCAATTCGACCATCGCGCTCTACAACTACCTCCGCATCGTCCGGCAAATGTACATCGAGCCCGTGCACGAGGACGGGCCGGCCGCTCCGGCGAGCTGGTCCCTGAGCATCGCGACTGCCGTGCTGACCGTGGTGCTGGTGCTCGTGGGCATCATCCCCTTCTTCTACAACGCCATCAACGGCACCACCATCGCCTGGATGAGCGGCGTCCTGCCGCACTGATTCGCCGCCGGCGGGTAGCGTGGCATCCGCCCAAAGAGCCCTTTCTTGGCGCGGGTTGCACTTTCGCGCACAATGCGACCGCTCTTCCGTCATGCCCGCGTCCACTTCCCCCCCCTCTTTGAAATTCTCTTGGATGCGCGGACGTTTTTGGTCCCCCTTGGGGGGCTTGTCCCGTCGAAGCCTCCAGGCGACGGCGGATGGCCCGAAGCGCCGGGGGGTATATGCCCCTCATGCTGCTCCAGACCCGCGGTCGGAAGAGTGGCGGGGTCGGGAAACCACCCACAACTGGGGAAAGCGCGCTTTCGGGTCATACCTTCTTGCCCGAATAGAATCCGCCGCTCATGTGTTACCGTTGCGGGTAGACTTGGCGACCCGACTGGCTCTATTCTACTAAAATGTGAAACCTGCGATTTTGCATACCTGAGCGCCTTCTCTCGAATGCAAACACGAAGCGCTGTACCCTCTGAGGCACTGCGTCTGCGACGGTAACCAAGTCATGCCGCACCCCCACGACGGGGAGACCGCGGAGCAATAGGGATCGGGTCCATGTCGAAAGCGCCCAACATGGCAGAGATTCGGCGCCTCCTGGAGGAGCTCAGGGAGCGTCTCGAAGGCTTTGTCGGGCAGGAGGCACTGCGGACAGAAGTGCTCGACGGGCTGAACCGCGCCATGGACAAGCTGGCAGCCGCGGGCGGGGAAGAAGCGCTCCGGGGGGATGCGATGCCGGCCGGTGTCGGGGATGTTCCTGGAGCGGACCGTCCGTGCTGCGGCGTTGCGTCGGAAGAGTTCCCCAGGCTCCACCGGACACTGCGTGCGCGCAGCCGCAGCAACCAGGCCATGATTTCCGCCACCGACGAGTCGCAATACCTGCAGGATGTCTGCCGGGTTGTCGTGGAAGACTGCGGCCATGCCATGGTGTGGATCGGCTATGCCGAGCAGGATGCGGACAAGACCGTCCGTCCTGTGGCCAGTTCCGGCTTTGACGAAGGCTATCTCGAGACCCTGAACCTTACTTGGGCGGATTCCGAGCGCGGCCGCGGCCCCACGGGCACGGCCATCCGCAGGGGAAAACCCTGCGTTTGCGCGAACATGCAGCACGATCCCAAGTTTTCCCCCTGGCGGCAGGAAGCGCTGAAACGGGGCTATGCCTCGTCGGTTGTGCTGCCCCTGATGAACGAAGGCAGGGCCTTCGGGGCGATTACGATCTATGCCCGGGAGCCGGACGCATTTTCGCAGGAAGAGGTGGCCCTGCTTTCCGAACTGACCCAGGACCTCAGCTTTGGCATTCAGTCCATTCGGCTGCGCCAGGCGCATGCACAGTCGGAAGAGTTGCTGCGGCGCAGCGAGGAACGGTACCGCAGCATCGTGGAGCTTTCGCCCGATGCCATTTTCGTGAACCAGGACGGCCGGGTCGCCTATGTGAACCCGGCCGGAATGGACCTGTTCGGCGCCGCCGAGTCCGGGCAGATCCTGGGCCGGTCTCCCTTTGAACTGTTCCACCCCGAATATCACGCGAAGATGCGGGACCGGATAGAGACAATCCTTCGCGACGGGTCCGTGCCGCTGACCGAAGGGCGCATTGTGCGGCTGGACGGAGCCCTGCGTGAAGTGGAGGTGGCCGCGTCGCGCATTGACGTGCAGGACGGGCGGGCGATCCAGGTTGTGCTGCGCGACGTGACGGAAAGAAAGCGGGCCGAAGAGGCGCTTGCCCGTTCGCTCGCGGAAACGCAGCAGCGCGCCGGGGAAACCGAGGCGGTGCTGGCGGCGATGAACGACGCCGTGCTGATGTATGACGCCGGCATGAACGTGGCGCGGGCAAATCCGGGGTTCATTCCTGTCTACGGATTCGACCCCGTGGGGTTGAACGTGCGTGAAATCATCGCAAAGACCCAGTGCCGGAACGTTGACGGGACGCCGTTGCCGTTGGACGGTCAGCCGACGCCGCGCGCCCTGAAGGGCGAAGCGGTGCTCAACCAGCAGTTCCGCATTACCCGCCTGGACGGCCAGGAGCGGGTTCTCGAAACCTCCGCCATGCCCCTGCGCGCGGGTGGACGCATCGCGGGCACCGTCACCGTCTGGCACGATATCACCGAGCGCAAACGTGCCGAGGAGGCGCTGCGCGAGAGTGAAGAGCGGTTCAGAACGCTCTTTGTCTCCATGAATGAGGGCTATTATCTCTCCGAGATCATCTATGACGACGGTGGCGCGCCCTGCGACTACCGGTTCCTGGAAGTCAATCCGGCCTTTGAGCAGATCCTGGGCATGGGCCGGGATCAAATCATTGGCCGGGGGGCCAAAGAACTCGTTCCCAGCCTTTCCGAGCACTGGATGGGCGTCTTCCGCTCCGTGGCTGCGACGGGAACACCGGTGGATTGCGACTTCTTTTCGGAGGCCCTCGACCGGCATTTCGAGGCCTTCGCCTTCAGGCCCGCCGAAGGGCAGTTTGCCGCGCTGGTTGCGGACATTACCGAACGCGACAGGGCGGAGCGCGCCCTGCGCGAAAGCGAGCATCGCTTCCGACTGGCCCTCAAGAACGCCCCGGTCTCGGTGGCGATGCAGGACCACGACCTTGTCTTCCAATGGGCATACAACCAGCGGACCCGGCAACCCGAGGAAATTGTCGGAAAGACCGACGCGGACCTCTTCGCAGAGGAAGAGGTGCCCCAGATTCTTGAGACCAAGCGCCGGGTGCTTGCATCCGGAAATGAAGCGCGCGTGGCGCAGTGGGTGACCAGCAACGGCAGCAGGCGCTTCCTTGACATATACTATGAGCCGCTGCGCGACGCGGCCGCGAAGGTTACCGGAATCGGCATTGCCGCGGTGGACCTCACGGAACAGAAACTGGCGGAGGACGCGCTGAAGGAGAGTGAGGCCCGGTTCCGCGCCGCCTTCGACGACGGTTCGGTGGCCATGGCATTGACCGCCTTGGACACGACGCTGATGAAGACCAATGCGGCCTTCTGCCGGCTGCTTGGGTTCAGCGAAGCGGAACTGACCGGCCGCCGCTTCACCGAGATTACCCACCCCGACGACCTGGGAGACAACCTGCCGGGCATCCAGCGCCTTGTCAGCGGTGAAATACCCACGTTCCGCATGGAAAAGCGGTACATCCGTAAAGACGGCACCGTGATTTGGGTCGACATGAGCACCGCCTCGGTCCGCGACGACCAGGGCCGGCCGGCCTATCTCGTCACCCATGTCCATGACATCACCGAGCGCAAGCGGGCTGAAGAGGCGCTGCGCGAGAGCGAACGGCGCGAACGCGAGCGGGCGGAGGAACTGGCCGTTCTGTTCGAGGCGGTGCCCATGCCCGTATTCATCGCCCGCGACCCAGACTGCCTCCATCTCAGGGGCAACCGGCTGGCGGACGAAATACTGCGAATTCCCCACGGCGATGAACTTTCCATGTCCGCGCCCGACGAAGATCGGCCGCAGCATTTCCGCGTGTTCAAGGACGGACGCGAACTGCGGCTCGACGAACTGCCCGCCCAGCGGGCCGCCCGCGGCGAGCAGGTCAGGGATCTCGAGATCACCCTCGCCTTTGACGACGGCATGCTCCGCCATGTGCTGGGCTACGGCACGCCCCTGCTGGACGGCGACGGGAATGCGCGCGGCTGTGTCGCGACCCTGGTGGACATCACCGAGCGCAGAGGGATAGAAGACGCCCTGCGCACAACCACGGAACGGCTTCGGCTGCTGTCCGAGGTCACTTCGCGGCTGCTGACCAGCGACGATCCACAGGCCGTGGTCGAGGATTTGTGCCGTGAGGTCATGCGGCACCTTGACTGCGAGTGCTTCTTCAACTTCCTCGCCGACGCGCCCAGCGGGCGTTTGCGGCTCAATGCCTGCGCGGGCATTCCAGAAGAGGAGGCGCGGAAGATTGCATGGCTGGACTATGGTGTGGCGGTGTGCGGATGCGTTGCCCAAGAGGGGCATCGCATCATAGCCGAGGACATTCAAAACGCGGAAGATCCCCGGACCACCCTGGTCCGGGCCTACGGCATCCAGGCCTACACCTGCCATCCGCTTCTGGCGGGAACGCGGGTGCTTGGAACCCTGTCCTTCGGGTCGAAGACGCGGCCGGCATTCACGGCGGACGAAACGGAACTGATGCGGATCGTCGCGGACAAGGTCTCGATAGGCATGGAGCGCATGCTCGCGGGGCAGGCGCTGGCCGAAAGCGAAGAACGGTACCGTTCCCTGTTCAACGGGATGACCGAGGGCTTCTCGCTGCACGAGGTTGTCACGGACGAGCGGGGTGAACCCTGCGATTACCGATTCCTGGACGTAAATCCCGCGTTTGAAAGGCTCACCGGCCTGAAACGGGACGACGTTTTGGGCAGGCGGCTGCGCGAGGTGCTGCCCGGTGAGGATTCGTCCTGGATTGGGAAGTTCGGCCGGGTGGCGATCACGGGTGAGCCGGTTCACTTTGAGGACTACTCCCCGGCGCTCGACCGCTGGTATGATGTGTTCGCCTACCGTCCCGCCCCGAGACAGTTCGCCGTAATTTTCATGGATATTACCGCGCGGAAACAGGCGGAGCAGGCGCTTGCCCGGCGCGAGGAGGGGTTGCGGCAGGCGCTGCGGCTGGGCAGAAGTTTTACTTTCGAGTGGAACGCCGTCACCGACGAAGTGTTGAGCGACGAGGGGGCCGCCGATATCCTGGGGTTGTCCGCCGACGAGCTGAAGCATGACACCGGGGCAGATTACTTCCGCAGGGTGCATCCGGATGACCTTGCCCCGTTGGAGCAGCTTATCCATGGGCTTAGCCCGGAGAACGACAGCTACAACATCTTCTACCGGGTGATCCGCCCGGACGGCTCGGTCGTTTGCCTCGAGGAGATCACCCGCGCCTCCTTTGACGCACAGGGCGTCCTGCAGCGCCTGACGGGCATCTCCGCGGATGTGACCGTGCGCATGCAGGCGGAAGAGGCGCTGCGCCGGTCGCATGAGGAACTGGAGCGGCTCGTCGACGAGCGCACCGCCGAATTGCGCGAGCTGAATGAGGCGCTGCACCGGGAGATAAAGGCCCGGCAGCGCGCCCGCGAGGTCGCCTCCCGTCTTGCCGCCATCGTTTCCTCGTCGGACGACGCGATTCTGAGCAAGACGCCTGACGGCGTTATCTTGACGTGGAACCGGGGTGCGGAACGCCTGCTGGGGTACTCCGAAGCGGAGGTGGTGGGCCGCCATGTCGCGTTTCTCACGCCCGACGAACGATTCGAAGAGACCCAGCAACTTCTCGACCGGATTCAGCGGGGCGAGCGCATCGAGCATTTCGAGACGGTGCGGCTGTGCAAAGACGGGTCGCGGGTGAACGTGTCCCTGACCGTGTCCCCCATTTTTGACACGGCGGGTGTGCTGACCGGCGCCTCCGAAATCGCCCATGACATCACCGACCGCAAGCGGATGGAAAATGAGCTGCGGCAGGCGTCAGAGTACGCCCGGAGCCTGATTGAGGCCAGTATCGACCCGCTGGCGACCGTTGACCAGCAGGGCACGGTCACCGATGTGAACGCGGCGATGGAGCGCACGACGGGCGTTCCGCGCCGGCAACTGATCGGCAGCAACTTCGCGCAGTACTTCACCGACCCCGAAAAGGCGAGGGAGGGCTTCGGTCGAGTGCTGACGGAGGGCATACTGAAAGACTTCGCACTTGCGGTCCGCCATAGTTCGGACGGCACGACCGACGTGCTGTTCAACGCCACGGTGTACCGCAACGCGGCGGGCGAGGTGCAGGGGGTTTTCGCCGCGGCCCGCGACATCACCCAGCGCAAACGGGCGGAGGAGGAACTGGTCCGGTACCGCGACCACCTTGAGGAATTGGTGCAGCAGCGCACCTCGGAACTGGAACTCGCCTATCACCGTCTCATGGAAGACGTCCTTGAGCGCGAACGCCTGGAAGCGGAGCGGCTTCGGCTGATTGACATTCTTGAGGCCACCCCCGACATGGTCTCCTATTCTGAAGTCTCCGGAAAGGTGCTCTATTTCAACCAGGCGGCACGCAAAGTGCTTGGTATTCCGCCGGACGCGGACTTGGCCAATTTCGTCATTCCCAAGGGGCATCCCGACTGGGCCAACAAACTGCTTCAGGAGATTGCCCTGCCCACGGCGATGCTTGAGGGTTTGTGGAGCGGCGAGACTGCCGTGCTCGACGCAGAGGGCAACGAGATTCCCGTTTCCCAGGTGATCATCGCGCACAACGACGCAACGGGGCAGGTGGCCTATCTGTCCACCATTGCCCGCGATGTGAGCGCACAAAAGCGCGCGGAGTGGGAATTGAAAGTGCTGGCGTCCTTCCCGTCGGAGAACCCCAGCCCCGTCCTGCGCGTCAACGAACAGGGCCTGCTCCTCTATTCCAACGAGGCGGGCGAGCCCCTGCGGAAAAAATGGGGCTGTGCCGTGGGCGAAATCGTCCCGCCCGACATCCGAAAAGAGATTTCCCGGGCCTTTTCCCTCGGGACGATCCAGGAGTCTGAGCACGAGGCGGAGGGTCGAATCTATTCCGTCCTGTTTGCCCCGGTGCGGGAAACCGGGCATGTCAATTTGTACGGCCGGGACATTACGGAACGCAGGCGCATGGAAGATGCCCTGGTGGAGGCCCGCGACAGGCTGGAGCAGCGCGTCGAAACCCGTACGGCCGAACTGCTCCAGGTGAACGTGGCCCTGGTGAACAAGATAGAAGAACATGCCCGGATGTCCCAGGCGCTGCGCGACAGCCAGGTGCGCCTGGCCGAGGCGCAGCGCATCGCCCACCTGGGCGGCTGGGAATGGGACATCCGCAGCGGAACATTGACCTGCTCCGAGGAAGTGTTTCGCATCTTCGGAATCAGCCCGCGCGAGCAGGCCCCAACGTTCCCGGAGTTTCTCCGTTGGACGCATCACGAAGACAGGAAGGTGGTGGAGCAGACGGCCCTTCAAGCGATTGCCGGGAAGAAGCCGTACAATCTGGACTACCGCATTGTCCTGCCCGACGGGGAAATCCGCCATGTGCACGCCCAGGCGGAAATGATTCCCGACGGGAAGGGCGCCCCGCTACGGCTGCTCGGGACCATCATGGACATTACCGAGCGGGTCCACGCAGAGGAAGAGGCCCGCATTCACCAGCAGCAGTTGGTCCAGGCGGACAAGATGGTGTCGCTCGGCATTCTTGTGGCCGGCGTGGCGCACGAGATCAACAATCCCAACCACTCCATCATGTCCAACGTGACCGCGCTGTCCGAGGTCTGGGAAGGTACCCGGCCCATTCTGGACCGTTTTTACGAGGACTTTGGCGACTTTGTCCTGGGCGGTTTCGAGTACTCCGAATGCCGCGACAAGTTGCCGGACATGTTCTCCAACGCGCTCGCCAACTCCAAGCGCATTGAGGTCATCGTGACGGAATTGCGGGATTTCGCCCGCCACAGCCCCAGGGAGAGCATGACACCCGTTGATGTGAACTCCGTGGTGGGCTCGGCAATCGTCCTGATGACCAACATGGTGAAAAAGAGCACCGACCATTTCTCCGTTGCCTACGGTGATGGGATGCCGCCGGTGTTGGGCAACTTCCAGCGCATCGAGCAGGTTGTCATTAACCTCATCCAAAACGCCTGCCAAGCGCTGACGACCCGCGATGGGGCCGTAAACGTGGCTACCTCGCATGACCCCGCCTCCGGCCTGGTCGTGATCGAGGTTTGCGACGAGGGCACGGGCATACCGGAGGAGAATCTGAAACAGTTGGGCACACCCTTCTTCACCACCAAGCGCGGCGGGGAGGGCATGGGGCTGGGCCTCTGGATCAGCACGAACATCGTACACGAGCACGGCGGCACACTGACCTTTTCAGCCAGGGAGGGCGGGGGAACCCGGGCCGTGCTGGCCCTGCCGGCAATTATTAATTAGGAATTAGGAATTAGGAATTAGGAATTAGGGTAACACTTTAGGCGACTGGCGCATAGAGACTTCTTGCTCTTGCTCCTGCTCCTAATCTTGCTCTTGCTCCAGTCTGTGAATGATGGGTAGTTCTCGCGGATTCGAACAAGATTAGGATTAAGAGCAAGAGCAGGAGAAGCACCAAGCAGCCCACGCCAGTCGGCTAAAAAGTCACGGAATCAGGAATGCGGAATGAAGACAGAAGGAATAGACGGCATTTGCGCTGGTCTGCATGAAAAGGGCATTGAGCGCGCTGTCTTGGGTCCCCCCTGGAGTGGGGCAGTCCCGCCGCAGGCGGGGCGGGGGGTGTATGCCCTCCATGAAGGCCCAATTCGCGGAGCAGGGACCTTCCAGTTCTGTGCGCGGGGATACAGCCCCCGGCCCTTCGGGCCATCCGCCTTCGCCTGGAGGCTTCGGCGGGACAAGCCCCCTCCA